>NZ_RYDI01000019.1:0-57498 GCF_003970335.1 Flavobacterium sp. LS1P28
AAAATACTTTCTCCTGTAAATTTTTCCATACTTTAAATATACATAAAAATCATAAGTATTTATCGGAACACCTCAATTTATTTTTAATAAATCATTCTTTAAATCTACAGTTTGTTTCTGTACAGTTAAGATTACTTCTTTTATACCTTGCATATCCTGGCTGGTTATTTCTTCTACATCGGAACTAAAAATGTTGTCTTCAGTTTCACAAAGTATCGGATCTACATTTTCAGATAAATTTTCAAGTAAATTCGGAATAGAATTATGATTTAATTTTTGTCTATTATGCAACCCTAACCCAGGAATAGATGTATTTAAATAAGTCCCCGATTTGCCAAAATTAATACTTGCTCCACGTACTCCAATTGAAGTACTGATACCTTTCTTACTGAAGTTCAAATGAATTCCAGGTATTATCTTTACTCTTTTATGATAACTCCATGCCATAGTACTAAGTGTTTATTGATGATTTTTATCTAGTATAAAGTCCTTTATGATTGCATCCATATTAGAGGGTAAGTCTGCGGTTTTAATTTCAAAATGTTTTATTTTCATTGCTGCAAACCATTTACTCCAATAGGCTCTGATTACTTTTTCTTCATAAGGATTGTTTTTGTTTGGGTTTATTCCTAAAACTAGAACTTCAAGATTTGATAAGCCATCGTTTGCTTTTATAAAACCATAATTCTTATTTTTAAGTTTTTCATTCCAATCCTTATTATTTAATCCATTTTTTCTAATGAGTTCCGGAGTGATATATGTAGTCAAATTCCCTTCTATAATTCTGGTGTCTTCATAAAACATATATCCATCAGTTAATACTACAAGTATGTTTCTGTGTTTATCATCTATACATTGATCTTTTACTTTGTTTTCAAAAAAACTCCATATATCTGAGCCTATATAATTATCATCTTTTATTGCGGATTCATATATTTTTGAAGTCTGGGAAGCATAATTTGAATTTATGGAATTCAGATACTCTTTGGACGCGTTATTTTTATCAATTGCAATTCTTAATTTTTTAGAAATGGAATTAATTTCAGGGTCTAATGGTTCTGGATTGAAAAATAATTGCATTTTATCATCAATCTGTTTTATTCTTTTTGATCTCAAATGTTGAGTGAAGGCTTCAGAAATGGATTTTATATACCCTAAATCCCTTTGGTAATATTCCATTGCTGGGTTAGGATTCTTTTTGATACTAATCCTGTCCGATAAATCTAGAAGTATACTAATGTTGTAATTTTCCTGAATAGGGTGACTAATTATAGTTTTATCGTTCTTATTTTCGGAATCTTCTTTACATGAAGATATAGAAACGATCAAAAATGATAGTAAAATAGTTTTTAAAATAGCTTTCATAAGATTAGTTTTTAGAATATACTAAATGTTGGAAATCAGGATCAACTAGATTTAGTTTGTCCAAATGTTCAATTGATAAAATATCGCAGTTTACCAATAATTCTGTTTTCTCCTTATGCGGCAAAGCTATTTCAGTATTAATGGCTTGAAACCAGCCTTCTTTATATTGATGATGATAATGAAGGTATTCTTTAACAGGAAAGACAAAACCATCTATTTTAGATTGCAGTTCTGAAATCTTACCATTAATGGTAACCATTTGTTGTTTAAAGTCATTGACTTTATTACTATATTCTGTTTTTAGTTTTTCTAAATCAATAAGTTTCTCTTTTTGTCCTCTAATGTAAGCTCTGATTTTATCGATGTTTTCGAATTCTTTCATCACAAAATCAAAAACAAGTCCCCAAATAATATACACTACAAATCCAGCAAATATGATCATCCAGAATTCAGCCTCGCCTAATGCAATGTTTAAATTATAAGGAGAGGAATCGGTAGTTTTATTAAATTCATATATTTTTTTCTCAATTTGATAAGCCAGAAGTGCGTCAAACAAAAATGTTGTAATAAATAAACCAATGATTCTAAAGATATTTTTGATACCCTTTACTTTTTGCACCATATGAATTACATAGCCTAATCCCATGAAGACAAAAGGAATAGTAATTACTAAAACCCCTTCTAACCAACTTGCTTTAAATGAGTTTGTCAATGCATCTGCATCAAAAATGGCAGCTGTTAAACTATCATTTGAAAACTCTTTGAAAAATGCAGAATAAGAGGCCGAGATATAAAATACTAATAAATAAAGAGTTATAGGTAATAACAAGATTAGTCCAATATAAAAATGTGCTTTTAGACCTTTGCCGTCTTCAATTCCAAATTTGTCAGGATTACGCTTTACTTCAACAATTTCACTTTTTATCTGATTAATATCTTCATTCAGGTCTTGCTCTTTTTTTTCGTAAATTCCTATTGCCGCCTCACACTTTTTTAGTTCTGTCCTGTTTTTTTCTTGCTCTTCTCTGTAAGGTTGCTTCAAACGGTCTTGCTCTAATTTTTGCTTTCGACATTGATCTTCAAAACTCATATATAAATTTTGCAGACAAGCTTTTAGAACGATTGGTTTTCCAGTCGCTTTTATTGATGCGGCAAAGCCACTCTGATAATAAGTGATTCTTATTTGTTCCCTGTCATTTTCATTTTCATCAATATCATTTTTAGGAGATTCATCAACTTTTTTAAGACTGAATAACTGTGTTAGTGATTTCATAATTTAAGAGTTTAGTTGATTAATAATTTCTTCTTTGCTAATGCCTTTCTTAACACAATCAATTAGATAACCGGTTAACTCGTTTATGTTTTCATCCAAAAAATTAAATTTACGACAGTATTTTTTGAGCATATTTAATTCATCATCTGTTACCTTCTCATCAGCCCAAATAATTCTGGCAAAATCATATAAGTATTCAATCCTTGTATCTAAATTTTCTGGAATACTCAACTCGGTATTGATTGGATTAAGAAAAAGTTTATCGAGTTCTTCTTTTGGAATCCCACGTTCATCCGCAAAATGATATAGCATTTGAAGTTCTAACACGTCAAATTGATCATCTGTTAAGGCCATTTGGTAAAGTCGAAGGAAATGACTTTTTAGTTGAATGCTCATGCTATCATTTGAATTCATATTTTGAAAATTAGATTATTAAAAATGTCTTATTTACTTTATTCAAACTAAGATTTTCTTGCTTTTTTTGAATTTTTTCTACTTTTGATATTTTTTGAAACTGGTTCCTTTTTTGGAGTAGGCGCACAAACACCGCAGGTTCCTCCTTCTTTGGCACAGTGTTTACAACCCGAACAATTTTTACATGCTGAACAATATTCAGAACCGGAACATCCCCTGCTCTCACAGGTTGAAGCAATTAATTTTTCCGAAGTGGTTTGACCTGAAATGGTCCAAGTAAAAAGGAAAAATAAAAAGGAGTATAAAAATATTTTCATAATAATATTATTTTAAGATTTGATAAAATAGTGCGCCAAAACTGAAGTAGATAATAACCGTCAAAAGACATCCACTTGATTTTGATGAATTAAATGATTTTCTATAAGAAACGCCAGACACCCCGGTCCTTACCGAGAAAGCCTTGTTACTAATCGTTCCGCCTTTAGTCCTTAGACTCGGAGAAATTCCTGATTTGCTTATATTCAAACCAAGTCCTCCTCCAAGCTTAATTCTTTTTTGAAATCGAAAGCCCATCACTTGAATCCTAAGTGGTATGACATTCATTAGAACATGTTCTGCATCCGTTGGATTTAGGATAGGTTCTCTTTGCTTCTACAACTGCCGGTTTACAATTTGAATATTCTCCCAAATATTTTCTATTTTCTGAGTTTGGAAGATAGCTACAATCTTCATTATGCACTTCATGGTCACCGTTTAATTGTGCATTTTTGTTCACATAATACTTTTTCATACTTTTTAATTTAATAATTTGTTTCAAATATAAAACCATTAAAATTCAACACCTTACGGTAAACCGTAATCCAACTCATTATTTTATTTGAGCCATAAAAAAAGCCCCCGAAGGAGCTAGAATGTGAAGAATAAATGTGGGTTGCTAGGAGTGAAACTTTAAATAATTCCTAAATCCTTGGCTATTGCTACAAGATGTACCGTATTATTTGCTTTGAAATAAATTTTGAGTTTATTGATATGTTTTTCAATAGAACTTTTACTGTTAGGACCTATGCCTTCTTTTTTAAATTCCAATTCTATATTTTCTTGAGATATTCCTATAGAGAGATACTTGATTAACTGCACGTCATAATTATCTATTTCACTTGTAGCCCTATCTTGAAGCAGATACAACAATTCAGGAGAAATATTTTCTTTTTCATCATTGTAGGTTTTTTGAATAGCTCTTTTAAGGTCGTATATTGTGTTTCTTCCTTTTATTACATAGCCATCTATATTAAGCTCGTCAAATAGTAATTTGACACGATGTGCTCTGTCTTCAATAGAAAAAACAATTATTTTAATGTTAGGACACTGCTTTTTAACCGCAGCTATCAGTTCTTCTCCCGAATTGAGTTGGTTCAATTGGTGATCCGCTTTAAAGGACAAATCAGAAATAAGCAGTTGAAAAGGAGCACCGTCTAAATGTGCTTTTTTAACCTTTAACAAAGCTTCATCACAATATTTTGCATATTGAATTTCAAGAACATTCAGTTCATTTAGTATCTGGGCAGCACCCAAATCATTAAAATCAATATCATCCGCAATTAAAACTTTTGTAAACATATTTATATATTATTTTGGAACTAAAATTTTAGCTTTGAAACCTTTATTGGTTTGAGAATCAAAAGTAAGTATTCCATTTACCGTATGAATACGGTTTTCCGCATTCTGGAGACCATTTTTTAAAATTAGTTTTTCTGAAAAACCAATTCCATTATCTGAATAGTCAATTTTAAGAGAATTTTGTTCCATATCAAAACCAATGACCACAAAACTGGCTTGACTGTATTTTTTCATATTAACCATAAGTTCTTGTAATACTCTTTGTATAGCGATCTTTTTTTCCGTTTGAACTTTTGACCAATCTATTGGGGTACCATTTTTAATAATAACTTCGGTACTACTACTTTTATAGCTATTGAGCATTTGTTTTAAATTCTGTTCAAAACGTTCTCCTGTTTCTATAGGACTATTCGCTTTAGAAAAATTTCGGGTCCTAATATATATTTTATCAAGATTATCTAAAAGAGTTTCTTTTTTTATCGGATTCTGTAAATCTTGAGTTCCAGCAAAAGTCATGGCATAAAAAACATCATTAGCCAATTCATCATGAAGTTCTTTAGAAATTCGGGTTTCGGTACTATAACTTGCCTCTAAGCGTTCACGTTTGGTTTTACTTTTATAGTAATTGATTATAAGTACAATCCCGCCGAGCAGTGTAAAAAATCCAAAAAACAACAGGTACTTTTGGTTCTTTTGCGTTTCAAGTTCCAAAAGGGTTTCCGCTCTTTGTCCCTTATATTTGATGCTTTCCAGGTTGGCTTTCCTAGAATCATATCTAATTTTAGCAAATTGATTTTTAGCATTATTTCGTGCTTTTTTAATACTATCATTTAAATTCACAAACAAAATGGCGTAAATATTTTCTCCTTTTTCTTGATTATGTGACATTAAAAATGCCAAAGCTTCCAATCGTTCGTCAATACTTTGCCGTTTCGTTGCTTCATCATAAGCATATAAAGCATTTACTTTCGATTTTTGGTAATCTTTATTTTGATAGTAATCGGCTAAATGCAAATAGCTTTCAATACTTCCATAGGAATCGTTAATGCTAGTTCTGATTGCTAAAGCCTGATTCATTAAAGCTAGTCCCTTTGGAATCTGATTGTCTTTATAATAAGCAAACCCCAAATTATCAGTAATGATGGCTTTTTTATACGGTAGTGTATCTAAAACATTCAATTTTAAAAGTGGCCCTAAAAGAATAATCGCATCCTTATATTTTTTTTGTTCTATATACACGTTAGCTATATTATTAAGGGGCGTTACCCTTAATAGTGAATCGCTCACAGTTTCTAAGATTTTATTGTAATAAAAAACGGCATCATCATAATTCTTTAGCTCTTTCGCCGAGATACCAAATAAATTATTTGCAGCTACCTGATATTGTAAATTATCATGCATATAAGGTAACGCCTCGGTCAGCGTTTCTTCACTGTTACTATAATCCCCAAATGTCTGCTGGATTCGTGCCAACTGAATTAACGTGTAAGCAGAGTATGTGCTGTCTTTTTCAGTTTCAAATATCTCTTTTGATTTATTGTAATAATAATAGGCACTATCAAATCTTTTTGCATTGTAATAAGAATCCCCTAAATTGGCGAATTTCTTAGCAAGGATACTTTTAGCCGTTTCTCTATTTTTAACATTCACAGAAGTTGTTACTGTCCCTTTTTGGCAAGATAAAATTGCAAATAACAACAATAAAACTAAAATCGGGGAACGCACCATACAATGTTACTTTCCCCGAAATTAGTAATTAATTATAAGCAAGGACTTATAATTAAGGTTTTTTTGGTGGTGTAATAATAATTACGTCGTCTCCAGGGCCGTCACTAGCCATTGGAGTACTTGTATTAGACAAGGGACTAGTATAACTTTGATTGAATTTCTGATCTGTTTTTTGAACTCCAAAATCTTTTGCTTGCGCACTTGCACTATCAATCGCATCAGCATCACATGAAACCATAACTAAGCCCGATACTGCCATAGCAGCTGTAAAAAATATTTTTTTCATTACTTTAATTGTTAAAAATTTGACTTAGGTTTGGCCGTTCGATATCTTTTATCGAATAATTAGTAAAGGCCAAACCATTAAAATGAGAACAGTTTTTTTGGTTGCGGGAAGTAAAGTGGGCTCTTACGGAATCATTTAATTATACTTCCCGGAATAAAAATTCTCTTCTGTATAGCCTCACTTTTATAGAAGTAGTTTTGTACATTTGTCCGTATCGCGAAATAGAACAAGAACTAATTCTGAAGCAAAGTAATGATGCTCCTGCAGTAAAATTGATCCGGAATTCCTATGATTCCCAGCAATACCGAGGATTCCTGAAAATTCCTAAAAATTCCTTTAAGCTTATGATGAAAAATACTTTAGAAGATTATAAAGCAGCGGTTAAATTGAAGTATGAGATTGAAAAGGTTGGCATTCATTCCAGTTTTTTGCTGAACCCTTCTCGTGCTAAATTGCGAAAATTGTGTGGTGAGTTATTTAAGAATAATGCTAACGCTGATGATTTAAAAAGCTTTTCTGCTTTTTTTCAATTTGATTTTATTTTAAATTGCTCCAACAAATTGAAAGACCAAACAGATAAATTCAGGCCTATTGAGACATTTTTTAAAGGAGAGACTGATTTAACTGATATTGAAGCAGTAAATATTGCAGCAATACTAGTCGATTTTAATCCGCGACCTTACCTAAAATTCTCAAGACTGGAGGCTCTTAAAAAAGAGAATACCTCCATTGCTAGTATTGAAAGTATAGATAAAGAAGATGTTGCTGGAGCATCTACGATTATTAAAAATAGCAGCATTAGTCTCGACCAATCAATGAAACCATCATCCTTGGAAAAGAAAGATTTAAATATTTTTCAAAAAAAGCTATTTATTCCTGGACTGATAATAGTTACAATGTTGTGTGGTTTTGGTTATGTTTTTTTGCCAAAAAAAGAGTGCATGCAATGGCAAAAAGACCATTTTGAAGCAGTTGTTTGTGAAACTAAAGCAAATGGTATAGTAAACTTGTATTCAACGATGCCTCTAAATAAAAATATGCTGAGTTTTAGAAAGATTGAAATTTGTGATACCACAACCTTTTTTAAACATGATAAACCAATATTGTGGTATTGTAAAACTGGAGATCATTTGGATTTTTTTAATGGACCAGGTTTTAACCCTGAAAATGAAAAACCTTTAAAACCGATTACCCAATATATGATTGATAAATATATTAAGTAAACCCGATAGTATAGGTTTGCAGTCCGTGAAAGTTCTCGATAAGAAAATGCCTCCGATGATTTTTGGGATAAAAACATTCAGGCTTGAAATCGAAGATTCATGAATACAAAAAACAATAATAACCCATGAATATTTTATTGTTACTTTTTTTTCATCAAGACAAATCGAAGATTCAGCCACCCGAGCGAAGCGAACAGGCGAAGCAAACTCCACTTATAATAAAAGTTAAGTGAGCTAAAAAAGCAAAGATTTTCTTCATCAACCAACCAAAAAAAATCAACAACAATAAACTAACAATAATGTCTTTTAAACCGCCCTGATAGTTGCCATACAAAAAAATCACGGTAAGGATTTTAGCATTTGCCTCAAGGAGTAACCCAAGAGTTGAGTGATAGAGTAAAACTTCACTTCTCCACGCCCTTAAATAAAAAGCATAGAAAAACAACGAGGAAGTGAAGTGGCAGGACGAATGGCTCGGGGTGCGGAACGGAACTTCAAGGTAGTTTTCAAGCTTTTTATTTGCAGGCTTGATTTTTTTGTTACTTTTTTCATCAAGGAAAAAAGTAAAGATTTTTCTTCATCAACAAAAAACTTGTATGCACAGTCTCACCCCAGCTGGCTTGAGCATTAAGTAACACAGGTGCTGGCGCGAGCGTCTCGCTCGTGCACGCAATCCGAGTTTTTACAGTAATATAAACAAAAGCAACCTCTTAACTGGGTTGCTTTTTTTACTTTACGGGATATCTTGGGATTTTTAACCAACCAGTCAGTAATATCCAAATCACCTTTTTGTGTACTTTCCAATATAGCATAATACGTATCACGTTCAGCTTGGATTTGAGCCGACATCGAATAAAATCGTTTTTTACTTTGGTCGGCGCGTGCCAGTTGCATATCAGTTATAGCTCTTGTGATGCGTCCGTTACCGTCTTCAAATGGATGTATGGTAACAAACCACAAATGGGCAAAAGCGGCCTTCAATACAGGATCAATATCTTGATTTGAAATACACTAGTTTCGGAACTCATTTATAAAAATTAAAATTGATTATTACAAAAATTTTGATTAACCGCTTTATGGGTATACTCATTTATTTTCCTGAATTATTAATGTTCTGGATTTGTCATCTAAAAATGTTGAAGTGCAAAAAAAAGTATTTTTCCTTTCTCATTAATTATTATTTCACTCAGATTTGATTCCATTTTAGAATTATTATTTCAGCTAATATAGAACTATTTTTACTACTAATTACAAGTATCTAGTATTCTATAAATCATATTTCTTTAGCAAATTTCACATAAGTCTTGACTGATTCTTTGTAAAAAAGCCCTCGTTAGAGAGCTTTCCATTTTTTTTCATAAAAAAAAATATTTTCACAATGAGTTCAGATTTATTTTTTTGATTATTATACTTCTACTAAATTACGGTAGTCATATTTTTCGTATTCTTTTGTATTAGCTTTTTCTTTGTTTAACTCAATCATCTCATTTTTTAGTTGAACTTTATACCATTGTTCTGGTTTAGTATGAGAAAATGTACTAAGTTTCAATGCTACTTGTGCATTTAATTTTCTTTCCCCTGAAAGATATTTATGAAGATTACTATCTCTCATTTCAAAATAAGTTGCTAATCTTTTTTTAGAAAGATTAAGGACTTTTAAATACATCTTAACAAAATCAAGAATTTTTAAAACCTCTGTATCATCACTTTCATTTCGAATATAATCTTCTAATTTATACTGAATAGAAAGTAACCGATTGCTTAATATTCGTTCTCTGGATTGAGTAGTAGAATGGGATAATATAGCTTTTTTTAATTCCCCTTTCTTTTTATCATTCCAAATATCTTCAATTTGAATTTCTTTAGTTTTCATATTCATTCATTTAAAAATTCATCAATTAATTTTTGCCCACCTTCAGGTGGAATAATCATAGAGGTATCACCAACCTTAAAAGCATTGTATTTTTTTGAATATACTGCCATTAGTTTTATTTCCTCTTCTTTATGTTCTTCAAAAACATCAAATGCTAAATAGCCTTCAAAGTCACCTTCTCCTTTTACGAAACTTAACCGACAAGCATATGCAATTAAACAACCTGCAACATTATCATATTCTTTTATCGTTCCTTTGTTATGAGGAGCAATTTCAACATAAGCCATATAGGGTTCAATCTTTTCCTTCATTTCAAAAATTAAACAACCTTCAATTTTTTCAGAAGTTTCTTCAGACACCAAAATATATGTTTCAAAACCTTTCTTTTTCGAGTGTTTATTAAAATTAAATCTCCATCCATCTGCCACTGACGGAAGATTTACTTTTAATAATTTTGAATCTGAAATTTTAGCATTTACTAAAACATTTCCATCGATTTTTAATATTTTTACATCCATTTAAGCAAAATTTCATTAGACAAATATACATAAAAATTATACATATTGTATAATTTATTGCAGTTAATTTTATTGGTTTAGATACTTGAAAAATGGAGATTAATCAATTCCCGTTGCTGGGAACTATCCACTTTAATATATTTCCCCTGGCGCGGGCATCTCGCTCGTGTACATGAAGTATCAGTCGATGAAAAACTCATAACCGTACAAAATATAAGAATATCTCTTTCATTAAATAATTTACTGAAGCACCTGGAAACTAAAGGTTATTATTTATTTGGCGAGAAAAAATTAGAAAACTGGAAATTCGGCAACCATAAAGACCAGTTGGAAGTTGCAACTTTAGTAATACGAAAAATAGATAGTAAAGATGTTATAAAAGTAGATTTGAAAGATGCCAGCACCTAACTGCTTTGAGCTAGCTGAAATTTAGTGGAATTACCGTTTCGCATCAAGTTTTAGTTAAACGGAAAATTGAGCGGTTACGAACTTCCAGCAAACTCAAGGCGGTATAACGTTAGCAACAACCTTAAAAAAAACCGAAAATTATTAATATTTATTTGATGAAAAAATGTTCTCGATGCAATAGCCAAAAAACGATTATTTATTCTACACATAAATTTCATAATATCTTGCAATGTGTAGATTGCAATAATTTAATTCTTACAACTCTTGGCGAATGTTGTAATGATCCTTTTTTTAATGTTACTATTGATAATAGAAATCCTGAAAGGTTGAGGCTTCATAGACAATGTCAAAATTGTGGAGGTTGCGTGGATAGAAATAAACCGTTAAGTCAAAACAATATTCAAAAGAAATTAGATTTAAATTTAGTTATCCGAACTATAATAATTGGGCAAATGAACGTAAAGAAAATTCAACGCAATTGTGGGAGTTTGTAAAGCCATTAAATTATAGCACTTCAAGATTTGCAAAATATACCGAATACTTGAGTTCTAATGCTTGGGCATTAAAAAGAAAAGAAGTTTTAATTCGGGATGAAAATTTATGTCAAGTCTGTAAAGAGAAACCTGCTGAACAAGTTCACCACAAAACTTATGAAAGATTATATGATGAAGCGTTGGAAGATTTAATTTCTGTCTGCAAAAATTGTCACGACGAAATCCATAGAGAAATTGATGAAAAGCGACGCGCTGAAATAAGACAAATGATCGATGAAGGCAATTACTAATCGAGTAGACGGCTCCGCCAGAAACTGACTGAGTGTGCCTCACACACCACCGTACGTACGGGTCTCGTATACGGCGGTTCGCAAAGTGATGGATTGAATTCAATGTAGGTTTCCAGCATAGACCGATACCCTTTCTTCTTGAGCCGTAGTAGGGTAATTGTAGAAGTTAGAATCGGACTTTGGGCAATGCGCCAGCCTCCTTTTCTGGTTCTGCTCCAAGCATAGGCGTGGTCTTTGTCAATCCCTAGTCGCATCAGGTTTTTCCTTTTACGTTCGGCTTTTTCCAGTCCGTACAAATGCATTTTAAGCTTGGTTTTTGAGTGTTTTCCTTCACTTTTGGGCATAAGTTCCCTTACCTATAAAATTAGCTTTCTAGTGTATATTCAATTTAAGTTAAAATATCACTAAATGTGGGTATTGTAACAATACTTATAAAAGTCTTTATTTACGAACTAGAATAAATAGCTTGACATATGGTAAAACTTTAAAAAAGCGTTATTTGTTGATGTTATTTACAAGTTACAAGCAAGCAGACCCTATGACACTTAAAACCAATAACAGAATATGACACCAGAACATAAACAAAGTATTTTACCTCAAATTGAAGAGTTTTGGAAACTCGATATAGATAAGAGAGTAGCGGAAACATATAAAGACTTTCAAGACTTAACAACTGTTTACATTGGTTATTATTCTGTGACTGAATTTACTGAATTCTCTAAAAAAGCAATCGGTGCAGTTAGGTCAAATTTTGCAATCAAAATTATTTAGTATTTTACCTTTTCAATATCAATTTCAAAATGATTTTGGAGCAGGGAATTTACGTGATGATTTAAGTAGTTTTTTAGCACATTGTGCTGGAAATGATTTCAATTCAGCTGTTGGATTTCTTTATAGATTAGTATATTATCAAGTTCAAAATGGAGTTTGGGATAAAGAGCAACCTATAGACAAAAAAAAGAAAATGGAAATTGTTGACGAGTTAGAAAGCCGTTTGCTATTGATATCAGAGAAATTAAACCAAAATATTGAATTAAATAACAAGCTAATTTCAGAACTTGAAACTAAAAAAAATAACATTACTCAATTAATAGCTACAAAAAACACTTGAATGAAAATTAGCAGACCTGCGATAACGAAATTATCCGAAATGATATGTGGGAACGAAGCTTTTAACCATTTCTCTTATCGTTCTTCATCTCAACTGACAAAATTTTTCATAGACAATGACCTAGACTTTGTTCACGACGGTTCAACCCGACATTCTTGGGTTCAAGACGTTTTAAATAAACTTAATGAGCAATCAAGCGAAATCGAAAATTTGCCAAATCGAGATTTAATCAAAGTAATAATATCGTTAGTAAATCCAGATTATTATCTCTTTGATGAAAAATTAGACCATAAAAAAGCTGTTGAAGATGTAAATAAGGCTTTAAAATCATCAAAAATAATACTTAAAGAAAAAGCTGACGGACAATATCTACTAACACACACCACCGAACCCTTCGGCTTCGCTCAGGATAAACCAAGCGGGTCACGTATACGGCGGTTAGCAAAAAGATGAGTTCAATTCGATTCTTCAGATAAGAATAATCTTCTTTTTGTAACGGTGTTTGGTTATATTTGAGGGTAATGTGACGGAGGTTATTTTATAGACTGGCGTTATCGGCTATCTTAAAAGACTGCTAAGTATTACTGGTAATAACAACTCGATCTCGATAGATTCTGTGTTGATTTACAATTAAAATATTGATTTATTTTTGTTTTTCAAAAAAAGACACTTCTGTAAAAAGTGTGTAAGTTTAAAAATATAGGGGTTTGACTTTTTAATTAAAGTTGAACTCTTTTTTCAAATATAGTTTAGAACTGGGTGAAGATTAATCCCCAGTTTTGAATTTTAGCGGTGACAATAAATTGCCGTCAACCAGGAAACTTCCTTAGTCTTCGTTTCTTAGAAAGATATATCCTAAAGCCAGTGATATACAATGTAAGGGGAATAAGTCCAGCGATAAAAACAAGAATCCTACCAAATAGTCCTGCAATTTCACCTGTGTGTACAGGGTAAAATTGTGCTGCCAAACGGTTGCTAGTAGCATCATTCCTATAATCTGTTAAAGAGATTGTTTTTAGGTTTGTGCTAACCGTCAGTTCTTTGGTTTTTCTAAGTCCTTGCGTTTTAAATCTACTCTCAATATATCTAAACCGATAGTTGTCATTTGCATCTTTAAGATAGTAAATGGCACGCAAGTCATAACTTTTATCGGAATCTAATAAAATCGTTGCAAAGGATGGGGGATTCTTATTTTGTGTTTCTTGTTTAAGAATTGTTCTACTATCTAGCACTGATAGCGCCTTTTTATAATAGGAATTATACGTAAAATAGGCACCTGTAAAGGAAATTGTCAAAAGTGGGATAAAAAAGCTAACCCCCAATACCTTATGAAGATCAAAATTAAATTTCTTTTTCTTACTCTTCCATTTAATTTTAAACCCGTTTTTAAGGGTAGAACTATAGGTTTTGTACCAAATGTAAATTCCCGAAAGCAATATTAATAAAAGAAAAACAATAGTACTTGTGCCAGTCACATACTTGCCTATTTTTGGAATGAAAAGGGTACGGTGAAATTTTAATAAATCTTCAAAAAACACAATTGAAGCTGACTTCTCTCCTAAAAACTGCCCATTTTCTGAATTATAATAATTGGTTTTCCCGTTTTTAAATTCAATAGAAATTGTTTGCTGCTCTCTATATGGTAGAAACATTTTGCTAATACTATCCGAGTGCGTCGTTGCTAAAGAGGATGCCGTTTTTAAAAAAACGTCATCCTCTAAACTATCTATGTTTTTCATCTTTAATAGCTCAGGGTTAAGTGCCGCGCTGAATTCTGGTTGCCATACATACATAGCACCAGAAAGGCCAGAAATCGAAGCAACTAAACCACATGTAATACCTACCCAAAAATGAATTTTACGCACTATATTCCCTAAAGCCATCAAACAGAAATTAAAAATTATATTGTAAACTTACTTTAGCGTTAGCCCCTTCGCCAGCTCCTGTAAATGTTTTTAATGGGGATGCCCATTGCGATCTTGCAGGAAGATAATACTCGTTTAACAAGTTATTTACCGCTAAGGACACAGACAAGTTAGGTTCTAATTGGTAAGCCAAAGAAAGATTAACTAAGGTATAACCACTTACTGGAAATTCAGTATGTCTATATTCATATTTGTTAGTGTTTACATTTAAAAAAGGATCAAATCTTTCTCTGTCTCCCGAATTGGTAACTCTAATAGAAGTACTTACTTTTGGTATCGGTCTCCAATTTGCATACACAGTCAATTTTGGTGCGGAGATAACATCACCTCCTAAATAGCTTAAGTTATTTTCATCTCCTATATTATATTTTGTACCTTCAACATACGAATAAGAGGTTCCAAATTGCCATTTATCGTTTGACGTAAAATAATCTACAGCAACCTCTCCGCCATAAATGCGTTGTGGTTGTTTTGAAGGTTGAAATGTATTTAGCTCATCAACAAAAACAATTCCCGTACCCAAACTTGAGGTACTGTAATACCCAACAGCCTCAAACTTCAGGTTATTAAATTTAGATAAAAAACCAAATTCATAGTTTTTAGTCACTGCAGCTTCTAACTGAATATCATTAATATTACTTGCTGTTGCAGAACGTAATACAGAACCTAAATCTGCAATTGAAAAACCTTGTGAGTAACTTACATATGGTATAAATTCTTGATGCTCAATATAACGTACACCAAAATTAAAGGCGAGATTATTAAAGTTTAGTTTACCACCCTGTACCTCTACAGACGGGCTAAAGTTACCATCACTTTTACCGGAATACGGCAAAGTACTATAATCAACAATGTCCATATTAATATCATCATAACGCAAACCCGTTTTGACAACCCATTTTTCATTAAATTTAAGGGTGGATTGTGCGTAAGGCGCCCAGCTAATCATTTCGATATTAGGCACCCATAACCTACCATCTAATAATCCTTGATTGGTTTTATCTCTAAGTAAATCTACACCATAAGTAAGTGTAATATCTGCCGTCTTGTTGTCTGATAACTTCGTGATAAAATTTGGTCTTAATCCATATTTTTCTGCATTTATTACAGATTGGCCTCCGTTTTCAAACTTATCAGAATAAAAGAAAATGTTCTCTGTGTTTTGGTAATATAAATCAGTTTGAAAGTCTGTATTTTCAGAAAATATATTGTTTAAATTATAGGTCAATTGTGCATTACCAAGGATCGAACCATTAGCTTTTTCTCCCACAATAGTCCCTTTTTCACCATATCCAGCTGTTATGGCATAATCTCCTTCTTTATTAAAAACGTCAACTATGGCAGCTACAGGAATAAATGGAGAGTTTTGTGTCGATTTATAAAAATTCCCTCCTAGCGTTATTTTTTGATTTGCAGATAATTGATACTCAATCTTTCCTAACGTACTGTATATTTTAGAATTATCAAATCCATAGGTCGGTAAAAGCGGAATGCCTTTAGCATCATATTTATTGCCCGTTTCTTCATAACTCCCGCTAATATAATACCTGAATTTATCTAAATTCCCTTTAAAGGATTGATAAACCCCAAATCCTAATGCGTCTTTTGTTTCTGCTACATTAGATGTACCCCAAACATTGGTGGAGCCTTCAAATTTTTTGATAGAATTAGGTTTTTTAGTAATGTAATTAATAAAACCGCCGTTACCACCGTTACCAAAAATAGAAGTAGCTCCTTTTATAACCTCCACGCGACTAATATCATTAGGAGTAATTGATTTTATTCCTAATTGTCCGTTTCTTAAAGGTGAAGATTGCGGAATACCATCAACCATAACTAGTAAAGATCGCCCACGTAATGTTTGTCCCCAGTTAGAAAAAGTACCTGAAGACATCGCTAAACCTGGCACTGTAAATTCTAGTATTTCACTAATATTTGAAGTAGATTTAGCAAACTCTTGCAGTGTAGCTTGTCCAATAACTGTAACCGAAGCCGGTATTTCTGATAAATATTCTGAGTGCCTGCTGGCAGAAATTACAACTTCATCTAAACGGCTTATATCATCTGATAAAGTAACATTGTATACTACTGAACTAGTACCATCAAACTTAAAGCTTTTGACTCTAGTTTGGTAACCAAGCATTTCAATCCTAACTGAATAAGTTCCCTCTTTTATGTTAGACAACAAATAATCTCCAGAAACATCTGTAATCGTATTATTTCCTAATTCTTTAATATGCACAGTAGCTCCTATGACTGTTTGATTATTTTGGTCTGTAACTCTACCCTTTAGATTTGATTGCGAAAATCCCTGAACTGATAGCAGCGCAGCAGCAATTAAAATAATAATTTTCATGTTATTCTTATTTAGATTTATTAAATATAAAGTACGAAAGTAAAACTAAAAAGAAAGTTAGCAAAGGAAAATTAAGTTTATTTTAAGAAATAAATGATTAGAGGGTAAGTCCAGCTTATGATCTGTTGAATAGCCGTGTTCATATAGACGATAAAGAATTTGCGTTGGATGATGGACTATTACCTGAAAATTTAGATCAAGGAAAAGTAAGGCAACAGTTTTTTGTCTTTGCGGTGCATATAGGCATCAGTGAGAAAAACTTTAATGATATCATGGAGTTGCGTTATCACAGTCAGAAAAGGCAGAAAAAGTGGTAGCTGCTTCTTTCCTAAACGATGCTACTAAGAGAAATTATTGGCAGTCTTACCAAGGCCGGCTAAAACAGTTAATGAAAGGATAAGCTTTCTATATAGTAATATGTACCACAAAATATAGAAAAGTGCTGCTGGTATTTGTTGAACTAGGGCTCCTAAAATTTAATTGGCATGATAAACACAAAAACCTCGTTTAAAACGATTTAAACGAGGTTTTTTTAGGGAAATATTATTTTTTGATTCTTCTACAGAAACTTTTCTAAACTCTTTTAATAGTTTCTCTAGCTCTAGAGTTGCTTTACGAGTATCCTAAAACTATTTTTTTAGTGTTTTTATCCAGATAATTAAAAGCTACTTCTACAACTAGAGCGTGGCCATTTTTGCCCCATGCTAAAGTTTTGATTGGTAGAAGGGAAAGGACGAATAGGATATGTTTTTTCATTAGTAATACGAATCAAGGGTTAAAATATTAAGTTTATAAAAGCGGAAGCAATTTTGCCGAAGATATGAATTAACAGTCCTTTGGCAGACCTCACTTTACTTGCTCTTTGAATATCTGTTTTTTGAATTAGCCAACTAAAAAATGCTTCTATAGGTTGTCTAACTCTTCATACTGCTGTCGAGAACAAATCATTTGCAGCTTTATCTCTATTTTTGATTTCTTGACATTGCCCTTTAATTCCTTTGATTGGAGTCATCATAATCGAATTTTTCTTTTGCTCTAATTCAGAAAAAAAATCTAGATCATTGTATATTTTATCTCCAAAAAAATTCCTGTTAGTTTTCTCAGACCAAGCTTCTTTGAATACAGTTAAATCATTTACTGAGGCTGGAGTTATTTGAATTTCCTTAGGAAAAGGGATTTTTATCTAAACGTCTAAAAGCCAATGCGTGTAATTTCACACCATAATAATACAAGCTTTTAGTAGAGCAATATCCTTTGTCGGTCAGTTCTTTAGCTACTTTTGCATTACGCTTTCCAGAACAAGTGATTATTGGCATTGAATCCAGTAAACTTTGATTAGCAAAGCAGTCAGAGGGTAGAAAATCTTCAACAAACAATTAAAAAATATAGAATACACTGTTAAATAGTAATCAACTTATACGAAGTACTCCTACCACTTCCTTCTTGCTCAATAATACCTTTACCCATTAAATCTTGAATATCTCTAAGAGAAGTGTCAGTAGAAACTTTAGTGATTTTGGCATATTTAGAAACAGTAAGCTTACCAAAAAAATCATCAAGAAGCAGTTCAAGCATTTTTTGTTGACGGGAATTAAAGTTGGTAGTACGGTGAGTTTCCCAGAATTGAGTACGCTTTAAGATTGCAGCGATAGTTTCATCGGTCTGTGCCATAGAACGCAACAAACAGTCAAGAAACCATTCCAACCAGTCAGTAATATCCAAATCACCTTTTTGTGTACTTTCCAATATAGCATAATACGTATCACGTTCAGCTTGGATTTGAGCCGACATCGAATAAAATCGTTTTATACTTTGGTCGGCGCGTGCCAGTTGCATATCAGTTATAGCTCTTGTGATGCGTCCGTTACCGTCTTCAAATGGATGTATGGTAACAAACCACAAATGGGCAAAAGCGGCCTTCAATACAGGATCAAAATCTTGATTTGAATTAAACCAATCTAAAAAAACATTCATTTCTGTAGGTACTTTATCCGCGCTTGGTGCTTCAAAATGTATAGTTTCTTTTCCCATTGGACCAGAAGTAACCTGCATGACATCGTCTCGCCAAGCTGCAGTTTTTATTTTATACATTCCACTTCGCCCGGTCGGGAAAAGAGCAGCATGCCATCCAAACAAACGATCATCACTTAAAGGTTCTTCATATCGTTGCGTAGCGTCCAATAGCATTTCTACAACACCTTCAACATTGCGTTCCGCAGGAACAGCACCGGCTATTTCAATACCTAAACGCCTTGCAATTGAAGAACGAACCTGTTCTGGATTCAATTGTTCTCCTTCAATTTCGCTCGACTTTAGTACGTCCAAGGTCAATGTTTTAAGCACAGTCTCCTCTTGCAATCGAAATCCAAGTCCTTGCATCACTCCAAGTATTTTGCCTTGCCTGTGTCTGACGGTTCCTAGCAGGGGCGTAATCACATCTGCATCCCAAGCGAATTTTGGCCAATCATTTTTTTGATGAACATACATATCTACCGCATTTTTGCGGTAAATATAAAACTTATTTACCGCAAATAAAAAAATATGCGGTGATTACTTTCATTTATCACCGCAATTATGCGGTAAATATAAAACTTATTCACCGCATTAGTATCAAAAAACAAAGTATGCAATTCGGGAATTTCACTATTCAATTCGGGAATCGAACACCACACCATTTGCAACCCAAGCAACCATCAAATAGATTTGCCTCCGGATTCAAGTACTGAATCAGTCAAATTGTAAATCTAAAACAGACCTAATGAAATTGTTTACTGAATCCTTGATGTCCCAATTAGAACAGCAATTACAAGTAATCTATCTGCAAACAGAAAATCCAATTCAATCGGCCGAATTAGCCATTAAAAGTAGCGTTACTGCCTTAGAGAGGCTAAAATCCTTTTTCATAAAATATAAATCGTTGAACAAGAAAGAAGAAATAGAGTTCTTTCGCGACATCAAGCCAAAGTTTGCGGCTAAACTCATTTACTACAGCGAAATATATACTATTGAAACCAACAAGCCATTGGGATCCCATAAAACAATAGCTAAATATTATAACTCAGAACTTTTTAAATTAAAAGTTTTCTTCAAACAAAACCAGGAATTTTACCGCTACTGCCGCACGGCTAACAACTGTCTTGACAGCAAATATTATATACGCGAAAAATACGATCTTAAATTAATGATGGACAGTGTTTATTTCCAAATAGACCATCGATTCGCAACCTCTCACGACTATAAGATGGCTCGCATAATAGCGAACGATGAAATAAAAAATTTTCTGCTGGAGCAAATGGAAAAACTAGAAAGAAAGCCAATAACAACACAATCGCCTTACCCACTCTATAAAAGCCTAAAATGGACAGGATCAAAAGTAGATCTGATAGAATTAATTTATGCGCTGCATTCAGAAGGCGTTTTTAATAATGGAGCCACAGGGCTCAAAGAAGTCATATCCTTTTTCGAGTCTTCTTTAGGAATCGAATTAGGGCAATTCAACAGGGTCTTTCTGGAAATCCGCAACAGGAAATCCGATAGGACAAAATTTATGAATACACTCAAAAACAAACTCATAATCCGCATGGATGATGCAGATGAGAATTGAAAAAGGCTGCTCAAATTGAGCAACCTTTTTGTTTTAATTGCAAAAAACTCATACTGTAATAATAATTACCGAAGTAATGCGTATAATTCTGATGTTTAGTCCGTACTTCCAGAACCATCAATAATATGGCCAACAAGTATTTTCCAGTCAGGATCAACAGCCATTGCTGGTTCCTCTGTACTAGTGTTAGCCGATAAACTTTCCGCAGCGAGCACTGTATCCCCTTTTTTGGGATAATAATGAATTTCATTCTTTGTATCTGCCTTGCTTATGGTATCGCCAGATACAACAGGTGTATCGGCGGTACAGGAATCAAGTGTAAATAGAACGCACAAACAAATTAATGTGCTAAGACCTGAATAGAATTTTTTCATCTTTGATAATGTTTTTAAATATTACTGATTACTTTTTTTCATCAGTTCATTTCTCCCGGGGTAATCTGAACAATGTTGGTGTTGGTTTTACTCATAACAAAACCGTTTGAATTCAGGGCAAAACTAGTGGGACGTTTCCTCCCTGGCAAGCCAACGACTGTTCAATTCGGGAATCTACTATACGCAATTCCCGAATTGAACACAGAACATTTTCCAATAAATAACAACTATCCAATGAGTTACATTCAAGAAAATAAAAAAATCCTTTACTAGGGTAATTCTTGCATGAATTAAGTTATTTTAGTTACATTTAGTGCATAGGAATAAATCACCATAGTAACTAATACTGAATTTTCTAATCAGTAAGCCCCCAATCTCTTAGGAATATGACGAAAAACTACTTGCTTATACTATGGGTATGCCTGTATTATAATGTCCAGGCACAACAAAATAAATTTGTAATTTTGGACAGTCTTTCAGCTAAAAACTATGAATATTTTAGCAACAACATACTTTATGAGGAAAAGGACAGTATCAAAGAAAGGTTGTATGCACAGTCATGGTTAGCTAAAGCAAAAAGGGAGAAAAACTTCGGCCAAATGGCGTTGGCTTATAAAGTTTTAATTTACAAAAACGATAAAAAGTTACGGCTTATATATGCCGATAGTATGGTGACGGCAGCTAAACGAACAGCCGATATCGAATTAATTGGAGCCGTTTACATGACTAGAGGAGCAGTGTATTATGACCGTAAAGAGCTCATGAAAGCACTTGACAACTACCTGTTAGCAGATGAATACATTTCAAAAACAAGCAACCAGTACCAAATTTACAAAATAAAATATGGCATTGCTCAGATCAAATATTACCTCGGGTTTTACGATGAGGCAATAGCATTATTCAAAGAATGTCTTGGCTACTTCAAGGAAGAAAATAGCCGTGCCTATCTGAATTCACTTCATTCTTTAGGGCTTTCTTACAACCGCATAGGTAAATATAAACTATGCACCCAGATGAATCAGTTGGGACTGAGTGCAGGTCTGCGCTTTAAAAACCTAGAAATGCAGTCCTACTTCATCCATTCCGAAGGCGTAAACCAATATTTTAAACACAATTATCCCGACGCAATAAAAAAATTGACAAAGGCACTGCCTTCTATGAAAGTGAATAAAGACTTTACAAACGAAACGACCGCCTATTTTTACATAGGTAAAAGCTACTGGGCTCAAAAGGCACAGGAAAAGGCACTACCCTACTTAAAAAAGATTGATGAAGCGTTCCAAAAACAAAAGTACATACGTCCCGATTTACGGGAAGCCTATGAACTATTAATTGATTATTATCAGCAACAAAACGACAAAGAATTAGAGTTATATTATGTCACAGCCCTTTCAAAAGTAGACCAAGTCCTAATTAAGGATTATAAATACCTTTCAGGGAAAATACACAAAAAATACGACACAAAAAATTTAATTCAAACTCAAAGAAACATTGAACACTACTGGACCATTATAATTACCATAATGACAGTAATCATTGCAATACTAGTGTACAGACATTATAAAAATAAAAGATTATTTGAAGAATTAATGAATCGCAAACCCGAAATCATCCAATCATTGGTTTCAAACAATACCAGTAAAGAACTCGGTATCAATCCAGAATTGGTTATTGCAATTTTAAAAAATCTAGAAAAATTCGAGCGCAATAAAAAGTACCTCGTAAAAGACATGAATTTGGGAAAAATGGCTTCATTACTAAACACCAATACGAAATACGCTTCAAAAATTATTGCACGTTACCGCGACAAAGGAACCGTCGAATATATCACCTATTTGAAGATTGAACATATTGTAGAATTACTAAAAAACGAAAACATATACCGCAATTACAAAAATAAGGCATTAGCTGACGAAGCTGGTTTCGGCTCCACCCAAAACTTTACACGAGCGTTCAAAAATCAAACAGGCCTCTCTCCCACCTACTTCATCAATAAATTAAGAAGTCAACAACATTCATAATAACAAGACATCATCTGAAATGTCCTTTATAGTTACCATTCCAAAAATCGTGCTAACGAATTAAGCGTTGGCCGAAGGGAGTGATCCTAGAGTCGAGTTATAGAGCAAAATCCAAATAAACTTCCACTTCTCCTCGCCCTTAAATACAAAGCATAGAAAACAACGAAAAAGTGAAATGGCAGCACTCCGCGAGTTGAGTCCTGCGGACTCAACTCGCGGAGTGCGGAATGGAACTTTGAGGTAGTTTTCAAGCTTTTTATTTTCAGGCTTGATTTTTTGTTTCTTTTGTATCAAGACAAAAGAAAAGAATTTCGTAATAAACAAAAAACGTGTAACAACAGTATAGGCTTAATTTTTTGTTTCTTTTGAAATCAAAGATTGACTAACTCCAATAAATTATTAACTCGTGAGTTATCAAGACAAAAGAAAAAATTTAATAAAAAGAAGTCAATAACCACAGCCCCTTCAAAATAAAAACCCATTTTTTCTTTCACAACTTGTGAACCACTTGTGATATAAAAACAATCAATTACAACAATTTTGCACCATAACAATATAAACCGAAAGTTATGGCAATCGAAATCCTTACCAAAGCAGACCTCTGTGAATTCCGTAAATCTCTCTTAGAAGATATTACAAAAATACTTAAAGGCACAAACGAGCAATCCAAAAAATGGCTGAAATCAACAGAAGTCAGGAAATTACTCAACATTTCTCCCGGAACACTCCAAAACCTTCGTGTCAACGGCACACTGACCTATACCAAAATCGGTGGAATTATGTATTACGACCAAACTGATATAGAAAAACTTTTAAACGGAAATAAAGTAAATGCCCTGCCTACCCTTTTCAAGTAAAGTCATTACAAGTAACCAAACAATCTGTCTAACCTAGACAAAGGAGGACAAGAGGACTTTATTCGAATTAGAGGAATAATCTCATTAACTCCTTACAACTTGTGGTTAATCAAACTGAACACTAAAAACTGAACACTATCTCATGAACTACATCAAACACCTCACCGGATTTTTCAATAAAATCAATTATGAACCCAACCTAAATCCAACGCACATTTCGCTCTATTTGGCACTTTTCCAATGTTGGAACGTAAATCGATTCAAGAATCCAACAGGCATTTCTCGGGAAGAAATCATGAAAGCCAGCAAAATCAATTCAAAAGCAACGTATCATAAATGCATGAAAGAATTAGAGCTTTTAGGGTTTATGGTATACAATCCGACATTCAATCCACACTCTTGCTCCAACATCATTATGATCAATTTTTCTGAAAAAGAAAAAACAATTTCAAAAATACCACACTCAACCCATTCAAAAAATGAACCCGTTCACAATTTGACCGAATCAAAAAATGAACAAGTCATTGAACAGGTAAATGAACAGCTCTATATATATAATAAAAAACAAACACCTAAAAACAATTTAAACAATACAAAAATAGATATAGAAAAAATTTCAAGAAATGAACCAGTTCAAAATTTGAATCCTTTGATAAATCCAAAAGAGAAAGAAATAAAAACGGAGACCGGTCAGCAAATACTTCCAGTATTCGCTGCTACCAATAAAAAACAAACTGAAAGCGGGCAGCAAAAAGAAAAAAGTTGCGCCAAAAAAGAAAAAGCTGTTGAACTCGATTTATTTTTTGAAACCACAGTGCCATCACTCGAAATGATACTGGAATACTTCTCTTTCAAGGAAAGCTCCCAAATAGAAGCCAATAAGTTTTTCAATTACTACTCCAGCATCGGTTGGCTCATAGGCGGAAAAACAAAAATGAAAGATTGGAAAGCTGCAGCAAGAAACTGGATGCTCAACACAGCTAAGTTTGCAACAAACACTCCAAAATCCGATTACAACGCCCAACCAAAACCGATGCACTTGCACACGGCAACCCAAAAAAAATATGACGAACCATTGTAAATCAGTCCATGAAACCTTCTTGGTCTACAAAGGTTTCAAAGTGTACAATTTCCAGAAATGCTTGGAATATTTAGAAAACCAAGGAAAAATAACCTATGGAAGTTCGTTTCATATCAGCGAAATGGATTACCCTACCATCTACAAATTGTTGATTTATATGATAAAAGATGAGAAAGCTGCCATAAACCAAAATATAGACTTAACAAAAGGCATTTTAGTATCAGGTTCAATTGGTTGCGGAAAAACATCCCTAATGAACTTAGTACGTCCTTTTACCTATCATGCGTCTGAGTACAAAATAAAAACATGCAGGGAAGTCTCGTTTGAATTTGCCAAAAATGGTTTTGAAGCCATCAACTGCTACACGCTAAAGCAAGCCAGTCAATCAAAACTAACCGGTTATTGCTTTGACGATTTAGGTGCCGAACAGCAAATAAAGCACTTCGGAAATGATTGTAACGTCATGGCTGAAGTACTAATAAGCCGATACGAACAATTTGTCGAAAACAAATCCGTCACGCACATCACCACCAACCTTTCCGCCTCCGAAATCGAAAACAACTACGGCAACCGCCTCCGCTCCAGAATGCGACAAATGTTCAATTTGATAACATTTGATAGTAGAACGAAAGACAAACGATAAAGTCATTGCGAGGAACGAAGCAATCTTATCACTTTGCGTAAAAATTGTATCGAGAAGCAACTTTAAACTTTTCAAACCTTAAACCTTAAACTTTTCTATCATGAAAAAAATCAACACTTTCTGGAACTGGTTCCAAGACAACAATCAAACCATCAAAAACCTCATCAACGAAACCCCTAAAAACCAAAAACACATCAGCTTTTGGATAAACAAAAACCTCGGTTATTATTGCAAGGAAATTGACTTTATGATTGTATATCCGAAAACCGCCAACGGAAAATGCGAGCTAATTTTAACCGCCAACGGCAACCAAGAATACTTTAATCACGTAATTGATTTAGTCGACAATGCACCGCAATTGAAAAACTGGAAATTCACCGCTTTCATCCAACCAATCGAAAGAATTGACAAACTCATGAAGGGTCTTGATGAACCTTACATCTTCCATGAGATTTCATTAAAAGCCAGCGAACTCACATTTTTACCTGTTGAGTATCATGAATTATCACATAAGTTAGACATTGTAGTTTTTTTAAAAAGTTACAATTTGTATTGTGATACAAAGACGTTACAACAAGCAATTTTCATCATCATACAAGACATAGTAGGAGAAAAATCCCTATACCAAAACATCAATTTTGTGCAGTTGGCACAAGTACCGGATAACAAGGACGGGTTGATTCAATTGTACGATTTTCAATTGTTTCTGGACAATCTAAATAGTGCAGAATTAAATAATTATTTTCTCAAAATGTGGGAAACCGTAAAGTAAAACAAAACCTAAAGATTATTTTTGATTTGTAATGACACTATTTGGGTATCGTTTACATAATAAAACAAATTAATCTGTATGTTTTTTGTGTAGGTTATTTCTTTAAAAAAGCATAGTTTTACGTTTCGCAAAATAACAAAAGATAATAATAAATGTCTACAAAGTTTTTTACCAACCAAAATGCAAACACATTATTGAATAAATTCAAAGGAATTTTTGAACACAATACAGACATAGAGCATTTTGATGAACTAGTTGGGTATTTCCGTACCAGAATTTAAAAAGGCTTTGTTAAAAGCACAAGAAAATATAATAATACAGTACAAAATAAAGTTGAGTGCAAAATTAACACGCTGTGAAATTCTGTTTTTAGGTCAGGAAGAACCTTCTGTCGATTTGCAATTTATTCAGTATCTAAAATTCCCGCAAGAGGAATCCGCTCTCAAAAAAGCCATAATGCATCTGACGGAACAACTTATGGAAGCACTGGACCAAAACAGGGTAGTTATAGTATTGTCCGATGAAACAATAATGTTAGAATAAATCGGAGCCATTGACCCTAAAATTCAACTCTAATTCAGGGGATCAAATAAAATTCGCTGTAGGATTGTTTATTCCCAAAGCCGAAGTATGGTGTAATAGAAAACGTTTACACTCTTCTTTGGGTTATAAATCTCCAGCATAAACGGAACAAGAATTTAACAAATTGAAAAATGTAGCATAGGTCTTAACTTTTTTGTTTCACTTTTTGTAGGAATTCCAGTATTGAGGCAATATAACTTTTAGACTTGTTTTCGTTTAAAAGTGTCTCAATAATTACCCTTTCATTAAGGGTTAATCTTTTACGGGATTTTTCCATAATTCAACAAAGATAAAATTATCATTTGTTGCATTAAGTTATTTAATTCTTCATGTATTGTGCTTGTATTTCTAGTATTTGGATTAAAAAGAATAGGAGCAGAAGAACTATAGGCCCGTTAGTACCTAAAATTTTATGTTGCGTGAAATTTTTTCATGCTGAATTTTCTTTTATATTTTAAACGAGTACCGTTTGGTTAGTTTCCTACTCTAATCAATGTTAAAATTCTATTAAGAACACTTATTTCGATACCATCAGACTTTTGTTCATCAATTTTCCATCTCACATCTATTGTGTCATCCACTTCAATTTTAGAAAGGGCTAGTAATGAAATGTCCGATGGTAATTCTACTCTTGTTCTGCTAGAATAAGGAATTAAGACGCCATTTTTATAAAGGCTAAAAGTAGCCATATGATTAATGGGGGTAACAAGCGTAGTTGATCCTGATTGAAAGATAGTTCCATTTACAGTTGCAGTTGCAGCAAAGCCTGTGATGGCACCTCCAGCTGTTCCAATATCTCCATTATATACTGAAGCACCAGTATTGGCAACTCCACCTGAACTGGTAAATATTACGAAATTAGACAAGCTCCTAAAATTTATAATGCTATTGCCTGTTGGCAAAGTAAGTGTACCTTCTCCGAAAGAAATTGCTCCCAATGTCGTTAATAATCGTCCGTTTACTGTGGTATTAGCCCCTGCAACAGCAGCTCCATGAGAAAATAAGGTTCCTGAGATATTTGTACTAGCACCGAGACCAACTGCTCCATCGGCAATCCAAAAAACATTTTTTGCGGTTGCTCCGTTTGTTAAAATTACATTAGTACCAGCCCCTGTATTAAATGCTCCTGCATTGGCTCTAACTATAAATATAGGGTTTATTTCATTATTACCATTTAGAGTAAGAGTGCCGGCAATTGATGCCGCGCCCGATACATTATAAACTCCAGGAAGAAGCGTTTCCCCACTTCCAAAAGTAAGTGCATGGGTACCGGTTACAGGTATTGCCATAATATCGTTATAAATTAAATTTAAATCTGCAGCCGCAGTAGCAGTGCTAAAACCAGTTGTATAATTAGCTGCGGGGATGTTTAATTGCCCATTAAAATGAATAGAATACATACCAGCCTCTACTAGAGTTTTAGTCATGTCTGTAATTACTACATCTGTAGTTGAAGTAGTTGAAATAATTGAAGAAGCAGTAACAGAACTATAACCAGCGGTGTTAATCAAGCTCAAAGATGCTGCGGCAGTGGTAATTGTTTCAGTGTAGATTATTTTTGTTTTTACCGCATACAATTTATCATTAGCTATATCATAAATTTGTGTACCAACGCCTAAATTAGCACCAAAGATAGTTGTTGCGTCAGGTATTTTCATTAATACTGAAGGTGCAACCAGCGCCTGTGGCGCCTGTGCAAACATCAGGGAAGGAAAAAACAGAAATAAAATAATTAAGTTTTTCATTTTAATATAACATTTAGTAAATCATTTATTTGAACACTATCAAAAGCAAATAAAAAAAAGATTCCTCTCTTCGGAATGACAAGACTTTTGATAGCAAATAAGGGAGAGCTGGCCTTACGATGAAATTGGAACGCTCGCTCTCCCTATATAAACCAAAATTGTTATTCCTAACAAAGTGAGGAATCTAAAATTTGTATTCCTTTATAATAAAACTTTAAAAACTCAATCTATGCTTCTGCAGGATAAAGAAAATCATCCTACAGAAACATAGCAATATTAATTGTTAGTATAAGTATAAGATACTACAAATTTATCATATTCTGATTGAGCAGAAATAATAGTTAGAACCTTCTCAGAACTAGTATAATCAGTTGTTGGCCTCAATGCCGCTCCATTCATCATAACAGTTATCGAAGTTGTAGGTAGCAACGGGAGATATGTAAGTGTGTACGTTCCTGGTGTAGCGGCTGCTTCAAATGATTGAACAAAGTAACTGACATTACTGTTAATTTTTACCAAATAATCTATGGGTGATGCTGCGGTTAATGCGGCTAATGCAGTGTCAATTGATAAAGCAGAAGGAATTCCGATTTTTGCTTGCCATAAAGTACGATCAGACACAACATAAATTTGCGTTCCAGCAGGCAGATTTTGGCCAAAAGCAGTTGTTCGATCTGCAACTCTCAATTGGGCTGTTGGTGTAGTTTGTGAAAATCCTAAATAGGAAATTGCAAATAATGCGATTGTTAGTATGTATTTTTTCATAATTTTACTCAGTTTATCTATACCACTGCAAGATGTTAATTGTTTATTTACTTTGTGTCAAGGTTGTTTTTCATTACAAATAAACCAACCCTGACATTTGGTTTATTGGTTTTATTTATTGGTTTTATTTATTGGTTTTTCATTTGTTTTCCCCAGTTTTTCTATACCACTGCAAGATTTTAGGTTAATATTTAATTTGTAACTGTTAATTTATCGTTTTGCCTTGTGTCAAGAATTAATGTTAAAGTAGTAAGACCAACTCCTGACCATTGATTTTTTCTTAGTAAAGTTCCATTATAATGAATTTTAGAAAAAACACCCAAAGAGAATGTTAAAGCAATACTATTTTCCCCGTCAGAAACTAACTCTTTTTCAAAATATTGCATTCCACCTGCTGCTGCGGTTATCGTAATATTTGCTGTTCCGTCAAACGGCACACCGTTGATTGTTCTTGCGGTCGCAAGCGCTGTGGCTGTTCCTGCATTTCCGGTTATGGTTGTTTGGTCACCTGTGTTTGTATTGCTTGTATTTCCAAGGACAGTTTGTTGAGCATTGGTAACATAGTTTTTATCTGCAGAAGCAGCAATACTTGCTGTAGTTGCGGGAACAGCCGAAACATTTGCACCATTTCCTGTTAATAACCCAGTTTGGGTTGTTGTTGTGGCTACAGTAATTATATTTGGACCGGCAGCGCCAGTTGAGCCAGCCGTTCCGTTTGCACTAAACAAAGCATAGGGCACACTCATTAATTCGTTTGTACCAGCAATGGTGTAAGCGGTTCCGCCTGTTGGGTCGGTTTCTGTTTTTATAAAATAAGGACCAGTTGCCCAGTTGATACCCGAAAATGTACCTGTTATAATTGTACCTGTTCCAATTTCTAAACTTACTAAACCATTGGAGTTGGTGCTTGGTGTTTGGGTTTCTACATACACAGCTGTGCCAGTTGATGAACTCTGCAATATGCTAATTTGCATTCCAATAGGTGTTGATGTTATTAATGCGTTACTATTGTTACGAATTACGGCTTGGTAACTCATTTTTTGTGGGGCTTGTGCAAATACGCTTACCGTTAATAAAAGCCCTACTATGATTAAATATAACTTCGTCACAGTTTTTATTTTTTAATGATTTTAAATGTTTTTACTTCTTTGTTATTGTTGACCACTTTCAAAAAATAAATGGCACTTGGTAAATTTTCCATACCAATTGTTTCGGTGCTGCTTACTATTTTTCGGCTTTCAATTAATTTTCCGCTGATGTCGTAAAGTTGAAATCTCAAAGTTGAAAGTTCGGCGTTACCTACATTAAGCGTTAAAAAATTGGTAGTAGGGTTTGGGTAAGCTGTTAATTCCAATTTAATGGAATTGTCTTCTATGCCCAACACAATAGAAATTATGTAGGATTGTTGCACGCCTTGTGCTACCGAACCGTTTGTACCTGTATTGGTGGTATAAACAACTTGCCCTACCGAATAAGCAACTGTTCCTCCGCTTCCAGAAGCATCGCCGCCAGTGGCAGTGATTGCTTGTTGTGCTTGTGCTGTTAGTAGCCCAAAGCCTAACAAGAATAATATAACTATTTTTATTTTTTTAATGTTCATATTACTTATTCTAAAGAAGGGTCTAAAAATTCATTTTTAGAGATTTCAATAAAAGTTGAGGTCGCTTTTTTCATCGAACTAATTTTATTGATAATAAGTGTCATTTTATCGTACACTAAATTGTCTTTAATTATATAATCATAGGCTTCATACTCATGAGCATCAACAGCTATTTTAATATTTTGCTGACCCGAAACCATTATTACATAAATGCTAGGATTGTAGCGTTTTATTTTTTTTAAAACTTCTAATCCTGTTATTCCATCCATGTTGTGATCCAAGAAAATAATGTCTGGATTTTGATTTAGATTATTTAGGCAATCATTCCCATTACTGAAACATTTAATATTGCTGTAGTTTAGGTTTAACAAATATTGTTCGTGCATTTTTGCACAAAAAACATCGTCGTCTACTATAAAAAATTTGAATGAATTTTGATTTTGCATATTATCTAACTATATTGTTAAGATCTAATCCAAAAGCAAGCCAAAAAGTTAAGTAGCTTATTATAAAGGTTTTAATAAAATAAAATGGTTTATTTTTTCCATTTTTTGGAAAGTATTCCAACTTTTGAAAAAAGCAAAATGATTGCTTTTTTCTATCCATGCGTCAGAGCTGCTGGAGATTACGCATCGGTAAGGAGATTACCGCAATGCGTTCGCAATGACAGATATAGCTATTATTTTCAATAAAAAAGAAAACTTTATGCGTTTAATTCATTTTTCTGAAGTTGGGAAATTACAAGTTGTAATGTTTTTTTTACCAAGATATAAATAGTTGTAATTTGCCCTTTATTTTGTGTTTCTTTTGCTATTTTTTCTAAAGTTTTCATTTCACTCTGAATAGACAGAACACCCATATGATCGGTGCTGGGTCTAATTTTATGGATTAATTGGCTAATTTCCAGAAAATTATTTGATTCCAACGCTGCATCTATTTTTTCAATAGTTGCTATTGTTTGTTCCACAAAGACACCGACCATTTTAAGCACAAATTCATTGTTGTTTCTGCTCAAGTTTTGTAATGTCGTCAAATTATAAAGTTTCTCAATCGAAGCTGTTTCTGGAAATTCTGGTTCAGCAACGGATGTTATTTTGTTCACGGTATATTTTGCAATGGTTTCAATTAAAATGTCTTCATCAAAAGGCTTGGCGACATAGTCGTTCATGCCTGCTTTTTTGCATTTATCAATTTCTGTTTTAAATGCATTTGCGGTAAGCGCAATAATCGGCGTTGTAATATTTAGTTCGTTTCTAATAATTAGGACTGCTTCGATACCACCCATTATTGGCATTTGGATATCCATAAGAATAATGTCGAAGGTTTTATTTTTCAAAATCTCGACGGCTTCCAGGCCATTTTCAGCTTCGGTTACTTCGCAATTATAATATTGCAAAGAATTTTGGGCCACCATTCGGTTCAAATAATTGTCTTCAACCAGAAGAATTGAAATATTTTTTAATCTGATAACGGGTTTAACAATATCAAGGTCAACGGCATTTTCCTTGCTTGACTTGGGATAATTGAGGTATAGACAAATAGTTGTTCCCCTATTTTTTTCGCTTTCGATCTCAATTGTGCCGCCCATTAACTCGACAAGCTCCTTGGTGATCGGCAAGCCCAGACCTGTACCACCATATTTCCGGGTGGTTTCTTTAACTTCCTGCGAAAATTTATTAAAAATAGTCGAAACAAAGCTGCTTTCCATTCCTATCCCGGTATCCGATATCGAAATTTTTAATTTTTGGGAGAAAGTGCTGTCGTCAACAACTTCACAATTAATTGAAATACTGCCTGTACTAGTGAATTTTATGGCATTACCAACAAGGTTGTATAAAATTTGTTGCAGCCTCATAGCATCTCCTACCAATACATTTCGTATTTCTTTTGAAATAGTGATGTTAAAATCCAATCCTTTTTGTTTCAGCATTGGATGCAACACTGTTGTAACATTTGAAATGGATTTTTCAAAGACAAAATCTACAGATTCAAGACTCATTTCTCCAGATTCGATTTTTGAAATATCTAAAATATTATTGATGATGGCCAGTAAATGCTTGGAGGCTATGGAGCAGTTATTGATATAGTCCTTTTGAAGCCCGGTAAGTTCCAATTTATCTAATTCCCTTAAAAAACCTACAATTGCATTAAGGGGCGTTCGTATTTCGTGACTCATGTTGGCCAAGAATACTTCTTTGGCTTTGGACGATTTTAACGCGTTTGTTTTTTCTTTTTCAAGATCGGACTCCAATTTTTTTTGGTCTGTTATATCCAGATGAATTCCTATCGAACCTATTACATTTCCTTTGTTGTCGTAGTTGGGAGCTCCACTAATTGTCAACCATCTCAGTTCCCCTCTTTTATTTTTGATCGGGATTTGATAGATGTCTGAAACGCCTTGTTGTCTGAGTTTGATTTTGGAAGTAAGGATGTCCAAATTGTCTTGACAATCAAAAAAATCTATTAAATTTCTGCCTACAAGTTCGCTTATTTCGTAACCTATTATGGCGGCAAAACTCTGGTTTGCATATTGAATAATCTCGTTATTGTCCACTTCTATCAATCCCAGGTTCATGTGTGTTATTACGTTTTGGAATTTCTCCTCTTGAATTTTTCGAATATTTTCTGCTGCCTTTTTATCGGAAATATCCTGAATGAAAGCACAGAAAAAAGTTTCTCCATCTTGTGTCATAGGAGTGATGGTAATTTCGGTAAGGAATTCATCTCCGGCCTTATTTACTCCGTAAAGCTCTACTTGTTTATTCAAGAACTCAGTATGTCCTTCACTTAAATACTGGTATATGGAATTATCCCAAAGTTCTTTATTACGGGTAGGAACCATAAAGTCTGTAAAGACTTTTCCTAATACTTCCTCCTCTTTCCATCCAAAAACAATTTCAGACTGATGATTCCAAAACGTGATTTTCTTGGCACTATCGATAGTAACTATTGAATTTAGTGAAGAATTCATAATTAAGAGATTGCGCTCTTCACTTTGTTCCAATAGTTTTTGGGTTTGTACTTTTTCGGTAACATCGTTATATTTCCAGAGCTGCCCTTTGAATTCATTATCAACAAACAAGGGGATGTAATCGCGCTCTATAAAGTGATTGTCCAAGGTTTCCAGTAATTCTCCTATAACAAGTTTTCTATCAATTAATGTTTTATTCGTTTTTATAATTAAGCGTTCTGCATCTTTAAAAAACAATGGTGCCTCATTTACTGCATTTGAACCATCCGTACCAGCCAATTCCTCTGGTTTACTATCGATATTACGCATATCGCAATAGTGTTGATTAACAAATAACAGATTACGATTTTGATCTTCCATTCTTATTCCGGATCTAAGGTTGGCCAATATCGTTTTTAATAATTTTGTGCTTTGGGATAGCTTTTTTTCGGCTTCCTTCCTTTTGGTAATATCTTGAATAAAGCCACTGTAATAGCGTATGCCATCTTGAACAATTGGTGTTATGGAAGTTTCTCCATAAAATTCGTTTCCAGCTTTATGGAGTAAAGTTAATTCTAGCAGTTGATTACTATATGAATTTTTCTCATTTTTAGGGTATTTATCTATTACTTTGTTCCACGTATCCCGGTAGCGCGAAGGAATTAATAAATCAATCATGTTCTTTCCTAACACTTCCTCTTTTTTCCAGCCAAAAACAGTTTCGGCTTGTAGATTCCAAAAAGTTATTTTCTTGGAGCTATTGATAGTTACAATTGAATTTGGAGAAGAATTCATTATAAAACGGTTATACTCCTCGCTTTGTGTTAGCAACTCTTTTGCTTTTTTTTGTTCAGTTATATCACGGGCAATTGCGTAAATTTTTCCGGTGACAGGATTGGGAGTTGCGTGCCAATCGAACCACAAATAATTTCCATCTTTTTTGCGATACCTGTTCTCAAAATTTATAGTTTTAACATCTCTTTGCAGTTTCTTAATTTCTTTTAGGGTTAAATCAATATCATCAGGATGTACGAAACTCAGAAATTGACTTTCGAGCAATTCTCTTTCGCTATAACCTAATGCCTTTTCAAAATTTGAATTAATGACTTCAAAATAACCCTCCACATTTGCAATACAAGAAAAGTTAGCTGTGTTGTAAAAAAAATGTTTGTATTCCGTTAGTTTTTCTTCTGCTTTTTTTCGTTCGCTAATATCACGTCCAACTGCGTAAAGTTCTCCTGTTATTTCATCAGAAATAGCATTCCAGCTTATTGACGGGTAATCGCCATTTTTTGTTATAAACCGATTTTCGAAGTTTATCGTTTTTTCTCCTGTTGCTAATTTTTTAATTTCATTAAAAGTGGTAGTAACATCATCAGGGTGAATGAAGTCATAAAACGGTTTTGCAAGCAATTCTTCTATTGTCCACCCTAAAGTTAGTGTAAATGCAGGGTTAAGTTTTTTGAAATATCCATCAGTACCAGCCACGCATTTCAAATCAATTGAAAGGTTGAACATTTTTTCTAATTTATCCTTTTCAGCATTTTTTTTTCTAGATACAATTTGTGAAACTACTTCATTAGCCAAGAGTGTCAATACCCGCCTTTGGTCGGCAGTTAATTTTCTAGCTTTTCTATCAATTACACAAAGAGAACCTAGCGCATAGCCATCGGGATCTATTAATGGATACCCGGCATAGAATCGGATATTGGGTTGATCTGTTACTAAAGGGTTGCTTAAAAAACGTTCGTCCTTTGTTGCATCTTCAATTTCAAAAAAGGATTCATCATTAATTGCATATTGGCAAAAGGAAATACATCTTGGAGTTTCGGGTGTCTCTAAACCAATTTTAGATTTAAACCACTGCCTGTCCTTATCAATTAAAGTAATTAATGCAATGGGAACTCCGCATATTATCGATGCTAATTGTGTGAGACGATCAAATTCTTCTTCTGGTAAAGTATCAAGAATATTGTATTGAGCCAAAGCATCTAAACGAGCTACTTCATTTTGTGGTATCGGGAGATTTTTATTCATCATATTTAAAAGAAGTTGAATGATTACGTTTATTTGGCATTCTCAGAAGATTGAATTAAATTATAAATGGTTGATTTTCCAATAGCTAGCTTTTTTGCTGTTTTTAACACATCATTATTGTTTTTTTTTAAATAATGAGCTATAATTTCGGCAGTATATTCTTTTAAAGTTTTTTCTACAGATAGGAAAAAATCGGTGTTATGGATACTGTTGAAAGTAAGGTCATCCGGCAAAATCTTGTTGTTTTCACACATTACACACGCTAAATCGATAACCGCTTTTAATTCTCGAATGTTTCCGGGAAAGGGGTATCTTAGTAGTGTATCTTTAGCTTCTTTTGATAAGAATATAGGTTTCATCTTATTGTCTTTTGTAAATAAGTCAATAAAATATTTGGCTAATAACAACGTGTCATTTCCTCGTTCTCTTAGTGGTGGCAACTCTATGGGTAAACCAATAATTCTATAATATAAATCTTCTCTAAAAGTTCCATTTTTTACTTCTTGAGCCAAATCTTTGTGGGTAGCAATTATCAATCGAGCATCAAATTTTATTTTAGTAGTTCCGCCTAAACGAACCACTTCTCTTTCTTGCAAAACTCTTAGTAATTTACTTTGAAGATTCAAATCTAATTCGGCAATTTCATCCAGAAAGATTGTTCCTCCGTTCGCTTGTTCAAATTTTCCAATATTTCTGGTATTGGCTCCCGTAAAAGCTCCTGCTTCGTGACCAAAAAATTCACTTTCCATTAATTCTTTAGGTATTGCAGCCATATTTATGGCGATAAATGGCTTATTTTTCCTTTCTGAATTATAGTGAATAGCTTTGGCAACAACTTCTTTTCCTGTTCCGGTTTTTCCAGTTATTGAGACATTGATATTCGTATTAATAGCTTTATTTACTTTATTAAAAATTTTTTTTATGGCATCACTTTGCCCAATTATCGTTTTTTCGAAACTGTATTTTTGTTCTAATTGTTCTTTTAATTCTTCTACTTCGTTTACTAATAGAAGATTTTCTCTAATTTTAATGATTGCATTCCAAAGCAAGCCTTTTGTGTGTTCGCTTTTAACAATGTAATCTTTGGCACCCGATTTTAAAAAGTCGACAGCAACCTCAATATCATCTTGACCGCTTATGATAATAATTGGGATTTTGTTATTTGTTTCCTGAATCTTTTTTAGCAGTTTATCCCCTGTAATGTCAGGTAAACCAAAATCTAAACATATAATATCTGGCTTTAGATATAAATTACTGATACACTCTTTTCCGGTTTTAAAAAGATGTATATCAAAATCAGGATTTAGCTTCAAATGGTATTTTAAAGCTTCTCCAAAAAAAGGATCGTCTTCAATTAAGAAAATTTTTAAGGAGGTCATTGGGTATTTGTGTTTTGATAAGTTGGGATTTGGTTTACGTCAAAATTACAAAAAAAATAAAATTAAAATATTTTTTCAGTTTTTAATTGTAAAGTTTTAATTTAAATCTAAATATGGTTGTCCGTTACTTTATCCAAACTACATTTTACAAATGAAATTTAGCTCTTTTGTCATTTCGACCAAAGGGAGAAATCACATAACGAGAGCAACTGATGTGATTTCTCCTTCGTCGAAATGACAAAATAAAACGCAATGGAATTAGTAACGGATAGTCATAAATCCAGAAAAGGCGCTATTTTACGAATTGCGCCTTTTTAATGTAGGAGTTCAAGTCTTATAATCTGTCTTTTATTATAATTTTTTTGATATAATTTTATCATCTGAAATTTGCCAAAGACGGTTTAGTGAATACTCGTGTAGACAACTTTTATGAAGTATGTGGTCAAGCACAAAAATCTATTCATTGGAAACATAAAAAAGGAAAGGAATTCTTTGAACATCTTTTACGTAGACTAATAAAAACAAGAAGTGGTGAGGAAAGAAGTCGTTTAGAAAAAGGAACTAAACCTGATTTAGAAAGATTATTGACAATAGCTAAGAATAGTAAACCAATGAATTTTGAAGTTTTTATAGTTCAACCGAGCTTATCCATAACGAATACATCTCAAAGTATCTTAACATTACTTGGGGTAACCGAAAATTATTTAAAGGAAGTCGGAGACATTAACCTGAAAGTAATAGTAAACAAATAACTATTATATTTTATATACTTATTTCAAGCTATCCCAAACTGTAGCGGTATCTTTTTAAACAGTAACACTTCTTTCGGATGAATATAAAGCCACTCTTTGTCATTACTTTATTATCATAACAAATAAGAAATAAAAAACAAATGTTTGCTATTTAAAACATAAAGGCTATTTTTGTTCAGAATAACGAACATTTTAAAAAATGGCAACGAAAAAACAGACCGTATTCCCAAAGTATGACAAGATATTGGAGCAAATGGGAGAAAACATAAAAATGGCTCGTAAAAGAAGAAAACTCACTATGATACAAGTCGCGGAGAGAGCCGACATTTCAAGATCCACATTACACCTAATCGAGTTAGGAAACACAAGTGTGGCAATGGGTGCTTATTTCAATGTACTCAGAGTATTAGGCCTTCAGGACGATTTCCTAAAACTAGCTTCAGACGATGAACTCGGAAGAAAACTCCAAGACCTCGAACTTCTAAAATAAAACCACTCTACTTAACTCGCACTAAAATTCCCCTCCTTTGGAGGGGTGCCCAAAGGGCGGGGTGGTAAATTAATAATATAAAATGGCAACTAACAAAACCGACATATACGTTTACGCACATTTGCAATATTTGATTTTAAGAGGAGGACTGCCAGTGGCAGTCTGGTATAATCTCAATTTAACAATATAAGATGTCTATAAAAACTGAAATATACGTATATGCACATTGGAAGGGTTTACCTGAACCCAAGATAATTGGCATCTTATCAGCACAACAAGCTAAAGGCAAAAAAGCATTCAGCTTTGAATACAATAAAGACTGGATAAAATCAGAACAAAAATTCCTGTTAGACCCGGACATTCAATTATATGGTGGACCACAATACCCAAACAAAAAAGAAAACTTCGGAATCTTTTTGGACAGTATGCCCGACACTTGGGGAAGAACACTGATGAAGCGGAGAGCGGCGCAATGGGCAAAAGAAGAAGGAGAAAAAGCACCAACACTCTATGATATTGATTTTCTGTTAGGTGTTTACGATGAAAGTCGTATGGGAGCATTACGCTTCAAAATAAATCCGGAAGGAGATTTCTTAGACAACAACAAAACAGCTTCAACACCGCCTTGGTCATCCATTCGCGAACTACAAAATGCAGCTGCTAATTTTGAAAATGACGATGACAATGATGAGGTAAAAAAATGGCTATCTGTGTTGATGGCACCAGGTTCTTCACTCGGAGGAGCTAGACCAAAAGCCAATATCTTAGACAATGATAAAAGCCTGTGGATTGCCAAATTCCCATCCAAAACCGACACCACAGACAAAGGTGCCTGGGAATTCCTATCCTATAAATTGGCAATAAATGCGGGTATAGAAATGGCACCATGTCGTATCGAAAAAATAATGGGGAACTACCATACATTTTTCACAAAACGCTTCGACAGGGTAAACGGAGAAAGAATACACTTTGCATCCGCAATGACCATGACTGGAAACAATGAAGATACAATCCGGCACAATCCGGCAAGCTATTTAGACATAGCCGAATTTATTAGTAATCATGGAACAAATATAGTAGCTAACTTATACCAATTATGGCGCAGAATAGTATTTAACATAGCTATTTCAAACACAGATGACCATTTAAGAAACCACGGCTTTATCCTGACCAAAGAAGGTTGGATATTGTCACCAGCCTATGACCTAAACCCCTCAATTGAAAAGGATGGTTTGGCTTTAAATATCGATACCGATAATAACGACCTCGATTTCGAATTAGCAAAAAGTGTTGGAGAATATTTCCGCCTAAACAAAGAACAAATGGAAACCATCATACAAGAAGTACTCCAAGCAACAAGCAATTGGAAAAACATTGCTAGTGAAATAGGTATTTCAAGAGGAGAACAAGAATTGATGGTAAAAGCATTTAATTCCTGAACATCATTATGATAGAATCATCTTTCGACAAAATAATTACAACGTTAACCCGTTCGCGCGGAATTGCATTCCGTGCCCATTCCTATTAGCAAATGAACAATTACTCCAAACCAGAACGTTAGCGCTAATATTTCAGAACTTATATCTAAAAAGAAATTCATATGAACAAACAGGAATTTAATGACCTACAAAAAAAATTTGGTGAGGAAACTAAAAAAAGAAAGTTTCAAAAAGTCTTCAATTTCTTTTCAACTCTAATTTCTATTCTAGGAATAACAGTCATTTCGTATTACTTTCTCGAAACTCTTTTTATAAAAAATGACACTCAAAAGTTAAAAATAGAAAATCAAAATATACAACTTCAGGAGCGTATATCTGAGTTAGAGAATAGGCTGAGAACAAAAGATTCAACTATTTCCATTTCGTCACCAAGTGAAGAGCGAATTCAAGATTTGGAAAAGAAGATTGAGACATTGAATAATATTATTATCGAAAATCCTGAGAAGTCATTAACAATTCCACTTTTGAATAAAGATATTGAAAATATCAAAAAAGAAAACGAGTTACAAATTGAATTAATAAAGGATAAAGTTGAAACCGTTGTGGATTTAAATAAGTGGATTTTAGGCTTAATATTTTCGTTACTAATTACAATTGTAATATCAAACTTGGCCAAAAACAAACCGAAGAATAATCTGGAAGAATAAATACTACTACCACTAACAGCTATGCTCCTATGTAAAGCAATTAAAATTATCAACAACTTTTTTAAATTGAGAGATATGTTGGTGTTTCTCGAGTTTAAAATGCCGTAGGCTTAAGATAGAAAAAGTTATTATGATTTTTTCAATAATACCAGCTCTTCGAGGTCTTCTGACCTCGAAGCTATAGTAGTTATTTACTCGCTTTTATAATACAGTTTTAAATCAGCTCTTTGAAGTTTACTTACCTTGAAATATAAATAGTTACAGTTTTTCATAATTAGGTATTCAAATTTTAGTAAAAGTGGTGCCCGTAAAAAGAGCGTCATAATTCAAAACTTCCTATCAAAATTTTATTTTTTTTGTTGAAAATTATAATCTACAACAATTCCGTCAACCAACATCTTAGAACCTTCATACGTAATTGCTCCGCCTGAAGGGACACAAATAATAACTGCAGCACTTTCTGGGGCAATCTTTATTTTGGCCAACGAAGAAACCTTTCGAGCAACAAAACGTCCGGATACTGTATTATATAAATCTACTTTTTTTCCCTGCTCTGTTTGTATAATAACTTTTTTAGTATTGCTATGAGGATTGTAATATAAAAAAGAAGGATAGGCTTTGTCTTTAAAAAAATCGGTAGCCAATAAATTTAATTGTAGAATTCCACTCACATTTGTTGCTCGAATAATACTTCCAAAAATACCCACATGTCCGCTTCCATAAACACTAAATTGAGATTCTTGAGGATTTTCACCCGCTACCCATAGTGGACCATCTCCTTGCGCAACAGGCCCTTTTAAATTTTCATACGCTTTATAACTGGATTGTTGAATGATACCTTCATATCCGATAACTCCTTTAGTAACCTCTGCCAATTGTGGAATCGTTTCATGTTCATCAGGCATGTATTGCGGATAGAAAAATCGAGAAGCATTCGCGGCATTCAACATCCATTTACCAATTGCCGTGGCATACGATTGATTGTAACGAACCATTGGAACCATTGGCCAAGCCATATCATAGGTATTCATCAAAAAACCATATCCTCCGTGATCCACCGTACTTCCCACTGTTCCTGAAATATCAAATCCATTCCAATTGCCTACTAATACGCCCCAACCTTCCCGGCAAATGGCGGTTCCATCGAAAGTCCACTCCAACATCTTAGCAGTGTCGTAATCTTCCCCCTCTTCAGCATTTATTCGGGCGGACAAATAAGCACCAAAAGGCATTAATAATTCATAGGTTGGATTTATAGATTGAGATTGTAGTGCAGATAAGGCACTTTTGGCTCCTTTTAAATATCTTGGATCTCCAAACTTTTTATAAGCAGAATACAATACCCAGGCATGTCCAGCAGCTGCATCGGGTTGGGCACAGATGTTATTATTCATTGGTTTCATTTTACCGTAATCAAAATAAGAATAATTATAATTCCCATTCAATATCGAATCAGCTTTGAAGAATTTTTCAGCAATACTTCTCGCAATAACATCAAAACCAGGCTCGTTCGGATATTGATCATAAACAGCATAAAACAACAGATTTGGATAAATATCATACCACCAGTCTCTCCCATAACCTCCTCCTAACAAAGCAACCTCTGGACTAGTATTATTCATCATAATGTCCCAACCCGTTTCAGTATTAAAATAATTTTTCATCATACTGACATGATTCCGATTCTCTTGATTGCTTTTATCAATACCTACTAAACTAGCACCTAAAGTAGCTCCCATAGTAGCCAACGATTCGTGAAACATTCCTTTATTATTAGAAGGCCCTTGTCTTACATCGCCAACAGCAGTGTACAAACCAACAACATCTTGAGGAAAATTATTTTGGCTCTTGTCAATCCATACCAATGGCCAATATTTACCTTTAGCGTTGAAATCATATACGGTACTGTCAAAACGGACCGCCATTTTCTTATAATCTATTATTTGAAATGGTTTCGGCAAGTTGGGCATTTGATCTACACGAGCAATATTTTTTTGCTTTATTTGTGCTGAACCACTTAGTACGCAAAGGATAAAAAATAGACTTGTCAAAGTGATTTTGAAAATAGTATTCATTATTTGTTTGATTTAATTATAAATAAAAATTTATTTTTTGATTCTGTATTTAAACAATTTTCTCTGCAACTTCCTTCATAACTTTACTATCAATTTCAGGTTCATCTGGAGAAAGTAAATTTCCTTCTGCAATAATTTTTTTGGCGACAAAAATAGAACTCAACTGCAATACCGCTACAATTACAATTGCATATCGTAAGGCAATTTCGGTTGAGATAGTATAGGCCAAAACCAAAAAAGTACCTGCTCCCAAAAAGCGACCTGCAAATAATCCTGCCTCATGATTCAAAATATAAGCAAATTCTCCTCTTTTTTCAATTTTTGAAACAATATCGATTACCTTAAATTGGATTGGAAAATAGGCCAAATCCATCAGCGGTTTTGCAATCAATAATAATAAAATAAAAATAATAACACCCGTTTGATTGAATAATAATCCATTGACCACTGCTCCTAAAGCAAACAAAACGAGTCCTGCTGTAAATATCTTAATTCGGTCTGAAGGTTTTGCAATTCTTCCTATAACATACATAATTACGGCTGCAATTATGGCTCCAATGGATTGTGCTGTACCCAATGCTCCTTCTTTTCCTATCAATAACATGATTAACATGGCGGGGGCTGTTACAAGAAAACCCTGTACCAAACCTTTCAATAAGGATAATGACAACAACTTATACCAGAGTTGGTGAAATTTAAAAAACACATATTTTTTCTGTATTGGATTTTGGAACGTCCCCCTAAAACAAACTATAGAGGCAATGACAGTTACTAAAAACACAATTCCGGTAATGATTAAATAAGCAGTATGAATTTGTGCGGTATCCCCGCTAGATTCAATAAACCAACCTATAGTAATCGGAATGACAACAGCAATAATCGTGTAAAAAAAAGTTTCCAAACCATAATAATAATTTCGGTTTGTATCATTAGTTATGGCCAATGCCAAATAATCTCGGTTAGACCAATAAAAACCAAAAGACAATCCCATAGTAATTCCAGCAAATCCTATTCCTACTAAATCAAGGGTCTTCAAGGACATCATAATCATCATAGAAACACCACTGAGCATCATTCCAGCTGAATATAGTTTTCTAATGTTGAAGTGTTTTAATAAATAACCATTTAGTAAAAAAGTGAGTGGAATCCCTGCATAAATTGTCAGTTGATAAATAACCACCTTAACGGGATCATTGGAACTTCGCATTACATAAGCAGCCACAAAAATATCTATTACTGGTAAAACGATGGCATACACCAGATTTGTAAGTACTAATATTTGAAAATTGTGCGTCTGACTTTTAAAATGACCAATTTCGGTTTTTAGTTTCTGGAACATTAGTTAAATTTTAAAAGTGAATAAATGTCTTTGATCGAAAATTCTGCACCACAAACAAACTCATCGGAAGCACCATAATAAATAGTGATAGTATCTCCGTCTGACTGCACAATATGTCCGTTAGTAAAAACTACGTTTCCAAAAAAACCACTCAATTCATAACTTGTTGTTGGAACCATTATAGGACCTTCTGTTCGTGCAATTACTTTAGTAGGGTCTTCTAAATCCATTAAAAAGGCACCCAAACAATATTGATGCGAGGCGTTAGCCCCATGATAAATAGACAACCAACCTTTTTCTGTTTTTATAGGGGCAGCACCTGCACCCACTCTTTTACTATCCCACAACCCGGCTCTGGTTTTAATAATACACTGGTGATTTCCCCAGTGCAAACCATCAGGAGAGGACGTAATCCAAATATAGTTCCCACCAATATCCACACTGCTTGGACGGTGTAAGGCGTAATACAAACCATTAATTTTCGCATCAAAGATGGCACAATCTTTATTATGCGGAGGCAACATCATTCCATGCGATTCAAAATTTTTCCAATCGGTGGTAGTGCGTAAACCAACGCCAACACCATTTGGAGAAACAGACGTAAAGGTCAAATAATACTTTCCGTCCAATAAAGCGACACGACAATCTTCAATTCCAAAAGTCTCCAACATACCTTCGCCAACCAAAGGAGGATAATTTTCTGGTTCATGAAATTCGATTCCATCCTCACTACATACTAATCGAAGATGCGATAGTGTCGTCAAATAATCAACCCCTTTATAATTAATGACTCTAGCATCACTGGCGTCTAATTCAGGATCATTTGTTGGGATTTCAATAATTTGAATCGCCCCTGTTTCCGTTAGTATTGGAAACGAAATGATATTTTCTTTTTGTTTGGGTCTTTCAGCAACTCTAACCAAAAGCCACGTTTTTCCTTCAAATTGAAATACTCCAGGATTAAGCAAGCAGGTAATTTCTAGACCCTCTCTACTAGGAGGAAGAGCTGCCGGTGATAATAAGGGATTTTGTGTAAAACGTTTTGCGATATCGATCATTTTTTATAGTGTAATTGTGTTTTTAATTTAAATAGTGTACTTCAAAATTAATAATGGTAATCGATGATATTTGTTCCTGCGATAAGTGTTTTATTTTTCATGGATGTTTTTATTTCTGATGGCACTAATATGAGTGTCATAGCTGTATTTGCATTTAATTTGAAATTAAAATTTCCAATAACCTTTCGTCCAATATATTTTTTTGATACACTATCATAAATATTTACGGAACTGTTCCCTACATTAAAGGATACATTTTTTATTTCTTTATAAGGGTTGTAAAACAAAAACGTAGGCAATGCTCTTGAAGAAAAGAAATCGGTTGCATTACAGTTTATTTTCAGAATTCCTTCCACATTTGTCGTGTCAACAATTGAGGCCAACATTCCAACCCAAGCTGATCCATAAGGACACAAATCGGTAGCTGAGGAATATTGTTTCATCTGATCACCCAAAGCATAAGGACCTTCATTTGCCAATACATCTTTATAAACTTCAAAACCATTGCCATGATCTAAATCTTTGCGAAGACCCTCATAGCAAATCACATGGTTTGGATCTCCCTGCCATACGGCACTGGTTTGTCTGTTTTTTGGATGTTCATCGCTATAGAAAAGTCGACTGGAATTTGATAAATTCAAAATCCATTTTCCAATGGTTTTAGAATAAGAAGGATTATATTTTACAATTGGAACCAATGCTGCCGCTTGCGAAAAGGTGTTCATTGCGAAAGCATATTGTTCCTCTTTTTTTTGCCCCACTAAACCATCAACATCATATTGCCCCCATTTTTCAGCCATTACACCCCATCCATTACGGTCGGAGTTTTGCCCGTCAAAACACCAATTCAATAGTTTTATTTCGTCGTATTTTGTTCCTAATTCAGCATTCATTCGTACTGCCATGTATGCACCATAAGGCATCATGATCTCATAATAAGCACCTTCTTTTTCTGGTCGGTTTTGTAAATAATCCATACAGGATTTACTCGCTTGAAGATAGGAAGCATCTCCCCATTTTTTCCAAGCGGTAAATTCAAGCCATGCTAAACCCGCAGCTGCATCTGGCTCATGCCAAACACCGTTATAAACTCCCTTGTTAGTTTTAAAATCGAAAGCAGTGAAATTAAAATCAGGATATTTTTTTTCTTTGGATAATCTATTTATACAGACAATCCACTTATCGGCATTCAATTTCATGATGTCAGCGATTTCCTTTTTTTTAGGATATTGGTCCACGAGCATATTGAACGCCATTCCTGGAAAAATATCATACCAAAAGGTTTCACCTGTTTTTCTGTCAACAGAATTCATAACTAAATTTTCTCCGTTTTTAGTATTATAAAATTGTCGACACATTGATACAAAATCAATTCCGTTGTAATTACTTTTATCAATTCCTACCAATGACGCACCCAAAACAGAACCAATTACGGGTAATGATTCATAGCTAGACTGTTTATTCATATTTCTTGAAGCACCAACATAACTTGGAATCCCGAAAGAACGAATGGGTACATTTACTTTATTATCATCCCACCAAATTAATGGCAGAAGTGGTCCCTTAGCATTAAAATCATATAAAAGCGAATCTTGTTGCGCTGTTACTTTTTTCCAATCCTTCATCTTGTAGGGCGTCGGCATATTAGGCATTGCATCAACCAAACGAATTGAAATTTGTTCTGCGGCTTTTTGTGCATATCCTAATTGAAAAGTCGCCAGAGCAATAAAAAAAACTATTTTGCTTTTTATCATGTTTTTATTTTTTAATGCTGGATTATATTGATTCTCTGATTCCGAATAAAGAGTTATTTCATAATTTGTTTAAAAAAAGAAGCAGTAATTTTTAGTATTTAACTACTACTTCTCAATGGTACTAACTAACTAACTAACTAATTCGCTAACCAAACTTTATTGTCTAATATCCAGGATTTTGTATCAAAAGACCTGCAGAGGCATCAATTTCTGATTGAGGGATTGGATACAACATATGTCGGTCTTGAAAATTTTTCCCATGAGCGGTCATAACTGCTTTCGCAATTCCCCATCTTTTTAAATCCAGCATTCTTTGATTTTCAAACCCGAGTTCGGCTCTTCTTTCTGAAATCAACCAGCCTTTGACAACTGCTTTGTCAGAAGAATTAGCTCTGTCTAATAATGTGCCGCTTGGCGGAACTAAACCAAGTGCATTTACCGTAGTTCTGGCTCTGGCTCTTATTTGGTTAATTATAGCAATCGCTCCAGAATAATCACCCGTTTCGTTAAGCGCCTCTGCTTTCCAAAGTAAAGCATCGGCCATACGCATGTAAATTTTATTATTAGGTGCTTCATCATTGCCTTTATTCGTTCCATCTAAGCTTCCTAACATTTTATTTACATTGCGATTTGTAGTATTTACAGTATATAATTTTCGGGGATCATTAACCTCAAAGGAATTAAGAAAGTCTGTACTGGGAGCAAAGAATCCCCAATCTAATGGTGCACAAATTCCATTTCCTTTTCTGGGAGTCTGCACTCCTTGATGATTAAACGCAAAAATAACCTCCAAATCTGTAAACTCGGTGCTAAAACTATCAAAATAATTAGCATTCAGGCTATATCCAAGCGGAGTCAATTCGTTTACAAGAGTGATTACTTCTGCCCAGTTTTGTGTATACATTGCTGCTTTGGCCTGAAGAGCGATTACGGCTCCCTTTGAGACTCTCCATTTTTCAGTAGTTGAGCTGTATTTTGAATTTGGCAAAAGCCCTTTTGCCAATACTAAATCGGCTTTAATACTGCCCCAGACTAATGCTTTGTCAGCTCGAATGGCATTCGTAAAAGCTTCTTGATAGGTTTGAACAGGAGCCAAAATTAATGGCACGTCACCAAAATTAGTCACCAATGAAAAATAATAATAGGATCTTAAAAAATAAGCTTCTCCCAAGAGTTGATTCTTTCTTTCAGAAGTGATACCCGTAACAGACTCAATGTCAGATCTTGTTAAGAAACCAATAGCAATATTAGTTCTTTTGATTCCTTCATAATCATATTTCCATAATCCGTTTGGTCCGCCATTAGTAGAAGTAAAAGTATAATTATTGATATCATCCATCCAAGGCTGATCTCCGTCAGGATTCCATTTTTTTTCCATATCGTCAGAAGCAATGTCCTGCATTACATAATCATTTTGAAAAACAAGCCCTCCATTCCAATCCCATTGTGCCAAAAGATTTAAACTATTTGAAAGTAAGTAGTAGGATGAGTTTACCGAAAGCTCTACCGAAGTAAGAGTTGGAGTAGTATTTGCCTGCTTCAAAGTTGTTGCTCCTATGGGATCAGTAGTAAGCTCATCTTGGCAGCTAACTGCAAACAATAAGCTCATAAAGATTGATGCTATAAATATTTTTTTCATAATTTAATATTTTAAAAGTTGAATTAAAGTTGAACTTGAAGTCCCAAAATAAATGCTTTTGATTGAGGGTAGGTTCCTTTATCAATCAATGAAGTTGATTCTGGATCTAATCCTGTGTATTTTGTAATTGTGAAAAGGTTTTGACTTGAAGCATAAATACGTAAATTTTTAACTCCAACAACCTTACTATCAAACGTATATCCTATTTCAATATTTTTTAATCTAAGGTAAGAAGCATCTTCAACAAAAACACTGGAAACATTTCCTCCTCCATTATTATTGAAAGTAACTCGTGGTGTTGTATTACTGGTCCCTTCACCATGCCAGCTATCCAGCACCGAAACCATAGAGTTGAATGGACGACTATCGTAATTTAAAATTTGCTTCAAATCGTTGTAACGATCCACTCCTTCTACCCCTTGTAATAAGAATGAAATATCAAAATTTTTGTATTCTCCCGAAAATGAAAAACCATAGGTCATTTTTGGAATAGGATTTCCTATAATAGCTCTATCATCAGCATTAATCTGACCATCTCCATTTAAATCCTTGAACTTAATGTCCCCGGGCTGTGTATTATTTGAGTTTGAAAATAAAGTAGTATTTATTTCAGTATCGTTTTGATAAATGCCGTCAAATACAAGACCATAATAGGAACTAATGGCTTGTCCAACTTCCGTTTTTGTATGGGTCCCATCATCAATAATATTCTTCACATAAGTTTGAAGTTTATTCACCCTATTAGTTAATGTGGCAACATTTGCATTTATATTATATTTAAAAGCATGATCATTATCCTGAAAATTTAAACCAAGTTCAAATCCTTTATTACTTACAGCCCCTGCATTTACAATTGTACTTTCAATTACACCAACAGAAACCGCTGGCAAGTTTACCGATAATAGAATATCAGTTGTGTTTTTTTCAAAGTAATCCGTTGACAATGAAAGTTTATTTTTAAGGATACTCAAATCCAATCCAAAGTTAGTTTGAGTTGTAGTTTCCCATTTAAGATCAGGATTCCCGTATCGAATGATGTTGACTATTCCGCCTGTTGTTGAAACTAGAGTTTCAAAAGCATTATTCGGTATTTCCTGATTGCCTGATTGCCCCCAACTGGCTCTTAATTTTAAGTTAGAAATCCAATCTATTTTAGACATAAAATTTTCTTTTGATACTATCCACCCACCAGAAACAGATGGAAAATAGCCCCATTTATTATTGGCTCCAAATCTGGAAGAGGCATCAGCTCTCATGGTAGCAGTTGCAAAGTATTTGTTATTAAATCCATAAGTACCCGAAGCAAAATAAGATAAAAGAGCCCAATTGCTCGCTGAACCAGAACTATATGGAAAGGCTCTTATTACATTCCCATCGGCATCTAAAACACCTTGACCACCATAATCAAGATATCTGAAAGAGTCAGAAGTGTTATCAAAATTTTGTCTGCTACCGCCTATTGCAGCAGCATCGCTAGTAATGCTTTCCTGACCTAACAATAAATTGACGCTGTGCTTTTCATTAATTGTTTTTACATAGTTTAAAGTGTTCGTAAAAGTGAATGTCATACCTTGACCTCTATTTTCATCTAGTACATTAGGTCTATTATTTCTTCCCAGACCATAATAAGTATTATTGACATCACTGATATTAGCATCTCCAAAATTTTGAGCGAAATTTTTGTTATGGGTAAATTGAATATCAACACCCACATTACTTTTAAATTTTAAAGAATTATCTTTTAAGAAAGCATATTCTCCATATACATTTCCAAATGTTTGAAACGTATTTCTTTTGTCATCTGTAAAATGGACTATAGCAATTGGGTTTGAAGTAAATTCATAATTTTGACTCCATCCATTATCAGGTCCCGTATAGAAAGGTAAATCCGTATATGGATTGCTTGCAGAATAGGTGGGATCATTAATGTCTTTATAAACCCCTAATATTGGCGAACGCAATAAAGCATGGCGAATGATACCCGGTGCATCTCCACTGGAAGATAATTTGTCTTGTTTTGCATGGCTAATCTGGAGATTAGTTCCCACATTAAACCGATCTGAAACATTCGCATTAATATTTGCTCTAAAATTTACACGCTGGTATTTATCATGGTTTTCTACTACAATTCCATCCATTCCAAAATAACCTCCTGAAATTAAGTATTGCAAATTTTCAGAACCTCCACTAATTGAAGCTTGGAAATTTTTTGAAATCCCAGTTGTAAACAATTCATCCTGCCAATTTGTATTGGCTAAATCACTTCTGCTTCTGTCTGCTACATAAGGGCTAATTGCCGAGGAAGAATTCCCTATAGTATTATGCCAAGCCTGATCTTTTACCGTTAAGTATTGATCTGTATTTAACATTTTAGGGAGATTCGTTGCAAAATGAAGTCCCGAGTAATAATCGGCACTAATTGTTGATTTCCCTTTTTGTCCGCTTTTGGTTGTAATAACCACCACTCCTCCAGCAGCTCTTGAACCATAGACTGCTCCTGCGGCGGCATCCTTCAATACCGTCATCGATTTCACATCCGATTGATTAAGAAAAGAAATATCGCGAGTAGAAACGCCGTCAACAACATATAAAACATCGTTATTTCCTAATGTTCCTTCTCCTCTTATTCGAATTTTAATACCATCACCAGGAGCTCCCGTATTTGCAGCTACAAAAACACCAGCTATTTGTCCTTGTAAAGCTTGTGCCACATCGGGTACTTTTGTTTTTGAAAGGCTCTCCATATCTACCATAGAAACGGCACTACTTATGGATGCCTTTTTTTGGCTATTGTACCCAACTATAATTACTTCATTTAAAGAATTCAAGTCTTCTTTTAGGGTAATAATTAAATCTGTTCTTCCTGATACAGGTACTTCTTGGCTTAGATAGCCAAGATAACTAATGACAAGGATAGCGTTAGAATTCACTGTAGAAATGGTAAAACTACCATCAATATCAGTTACCGTTCCTGTTGTTGTTCCTTTAACGATTACATTTACTTGTGGTATGGGACCATTTTTATCTGATACAATCCCTTTTATGGTTTGGGCATACAATGCACTCCCTGATAATATGGTCCAAAGTAAAAACAAAGTATAAACAGTACTTTTTTTCATGATAAGAAAGTATTAAATTGATTATTAACTAGAATATTTTTTTTCATGTTCATAAAAATTAGGTTAATTAAATGCATTAATGGTTTTTTGGTTTATAATTCATAAATCATTTTATAAAATTAGCAGGAGGACACATAGAATTATGTACACTATTTCATCAAAAGTGTACACGAATCAAAAACGCATTGATTTACAGATGTTTAAAATAATAATTAGTACTTAGCTTTGTACTTAAATTGATAGTTTTTTGGAGTGCTATCATACATTTTTTTAAACTCCCTGTAAAAATAGGAACGATTATTAAAACCTGATTGGTAGCATACTTCCGAAACCGTCAATACATTTTTACGCAAAAGTTCTGCAGCATGTTTTAAGCGTATTGTCCGAATTAAATCTCCTGGTGTAAAACCAAAAATCTGTTTTATTTTTCGATATAATTGAGAACTGCTAATACCTAATTCTTTTTCGATGAATAAACTTTGAAGATTCTCATTGTCAATATTTTTTCGAATTAACTCAATTACCTTTTTCACAAAGTCTTTTTCTTCCTTTTCTATGGGAAGATTTGTGAGGTTCTCGATAAGAGTATCCTGAGTAAAATATTTATGTATTTGTTCTTTTTCTTCCAGCAGTTTTTGAATTCGGATTAAAAGATGATCTGGATGAAAGGGTTTTGGAATATAAGAATTAGCACCGCTTTCAATTCCTTCAATTCGTTGTAAAACCGAATCTTTGGCAGTAAGCATGATAAATGGAATATGACAAGTCTTAATTTCTTTTTTTACTTTTTCACAAAGTGCTACGCCATCCATAAAAGGCATCATTATATCGCTAATAATAAGATCCGGAATTTGAATTTCAAGAATATTCAACGCTTCTAAGCCATTATAGGAGACAATAATTCTATACTTTTCTCCTAGTAATTCATTCAAAAAGAGATGAATGTCTTTTTCATCTTCAACAATTAATATTGTTTTACGATGGTCTTCCAGAATTGTAAGAGATGCTATTTTAGGGTTTATAGTATCCGATATCTTAGGATTTTCTTCCAGAATATTTTTGAGATGGTGAGAAATCAAAATAGGGCTTAACTCTGTATCCAATTCTTTTTCACTAAATACTTCTTTGCTGCAAGGTAATAGAATCGTAAAGATTGTTTTTTCATTTGCAATGCTTGAAACAATAATTTCGCCTCTCAAGACGGTAACAAGTTTTTTAATATAAGCGAGCCCAATACCGGTTCTAAACAGATCATTATCGGTTCCTTTATTTGTGTCAGAAAGAAAAAATCGATCAAATAAAGAATCTAATTTTTCTTGCGAAATTCCTTTTCCTGTATTAACTATCGTGATATTTAGTCGTTTTGGATCCCCGTCCTCAATATGAAATTTAAGGTCAATTTTACCATTAACTGGGGTATATTTAAATGCATTTGACATCAGGTTAAACACTATTTTCTCAATTTTATCTTTGTCAAACCAAGCCAACAATTCAGACGGAATATCCAGATGGTAATTAATATTTTTACTGAGCGCCCATTCATCAAATAGTTCCGCAATTTGTTCTACTAAATTCACCAGATCAAACTCTTTTACACTTACTTCTAAATAATCATATTCGGCTTTTCTAAATTCGAGTAATTGCTGTGTTAAGAACAGTAATCTTGAAGTGTTTCTCTGAATCATCTGAATAAACTTCTGATTCTTTTCACTCAAATTTGTCGTTTCAGACAACTTTTGTATGGGACCTACAATCAAGGTCAAAGGCGTTTGAAACTCATGGGCTATATTAGTAAAAAAGGTAAGGCGGTTTTCATGTAGCTCTTCTTCCCGTTTTCTAAAAAGAATATTTTGGCTCAAAGATTGGCGTTTCTTGTAATAACTGAGTACAAACAAGATGAAAAGCACAGCCAATACAGTATAAATTACAAAGGCAAGATTCGATTGCCAGAGAACGGGTTTAATTCGGATGTCAATTGCATGAACCGGATCACTCCAAACACCGTCACTATTAGACCACTTTATCCACAGGGAATAATTCCCTCTGGGAACATTCGTAAAGGAAATAATTCTTCGGTTATTGATTGTATTCCATTCCTTATCAAATTTTTTCAGTTGGTAGGCATATTGGCATTTTTCACTGTTAATATAAGTTAATGCGGCCAACTCAATATCAAAAAAGTTTTGATTATGATCTAAAACAATAGACGGATGTGTATCCGAATCAGGCGAAATAACCAATCCCTGATAATAGGGAACTGCTTGGTTTTGTCCACTAATTTTATCAATTAAAATATCAGGAATTACAGAGGATTCTTTTATATTTTGAGGAAGAAAATAATTAAACCCTTTTATTCCTCCCATAAAAATAAAATCTGATTTTGGATCTTGGTAAAATGCTCCATCAGCAAATTCATTGTTTTGCAAGCCTTCATTTTTAGTGTAATTGATAAACTTTGATTCTTCTAGAACAAAGTTGGACAGTCCAAAATTAGTACTTAACCATAGATTAGATTTCGAATCCGAAACAATCCCATGAATGGTGTTATTTGGGAGACCTTGATTGGTAGTATAACTTTTAAAAATAGCCCTGCCATCGCTTCCTAAATGATCTAAAAGATTTAAACCAAAACTGGTTCCTATCCAAAGCCTATTTTCTCCATCTTTTTTCAAACTCAATATATCATTATTGGATAGGCTTTTTGGATCACCTTTTATGTTTTTGTAAGTTTGAAATTTTTCTGTTATTTTGTCAAAAAGATTCAAACCTCCCAATCGGGTTCCTATCCAAAGTTGGTTCTCCTTCTCGGGTACTATGGAGTAAATAATATTACTGCTTAAAGCATTTTTTTCTTTATTATCAGCTTGGTATATCTTAAACTGACTTACTTTCAGGTTTTCTCCAGAACGCTCAATTTTGCAACGAATCATCCCATAACCATTCGTTCCAAGCCAAATGAATCCTTTTTTATCCTGATAAATGGCATAAACAGATTTGAAATAGTGGCATTGTTCCTTTCCCAGAATTTCTGACCAACTGACTAATTTTGATTTTGCCAAGTCGTAAACAGTAATTCCATTTCCATCGGTTCCTATAAAAACAAGCCCATCTTGTCCTTTGCATAAAGAAAACACCGCATTATTAATAAGGCTATTGTTTTCGTTAAAATTTTTATATTCTAACGTTTTATCCGGATTTTGATAAAAATTAGGAGCCAATCGAAACAGTCCTTTTCCTTTTGTTCCTACCCAAAATGAATTTCCCTTTATTTCTAAAAATGCCCTCACAATACCACCATCCAGTTCAGGAATTTGTGTTTTTGAAATTAGATTGAATGGTTTTTTAAGCGGATACATTTTAAAAATTCCATCCCCATCAGTACCGGTCCAAATCACATTTTCACTCCCTTGAATCAAAGCAGTCACTTTTTGATTCTTGAGATATTTCAACCAGGGTTTAGTGAAGACATTTCCCAAACTATCAATAATACGATAACCCGAATGGCTAGATAAAACAAGACCCTCAGGCACATGACCAATACTGTTTTCTATATTTTGTACTGGAATTTCCTTGTTTTTTTTATCCGACATGGAATGTAATATAACTTTCCCTGAGGTCGGAATAACAACTATTTTCTGATTAGACATTATTTCAAACGTTCTAATATTGACAGAAATCAAGGCTGTTTTTGAAATTATTTTTCCGTTTGCTTTGGCATTCTCAATAGACAAGGAATAAAGTTCTTGATCTTCAAACAATACGATCAAATCGCCCTTAGATGTAAATTCCATTTTTTTAACGGATTTTCTAGGAAGATTTTTAGAACTTAATAATTGAAAAGCCGTACCGTCGAAATAACCAATTCCCCAGTCTTTTACGGCACAAAAGACTTTTTTGGATGGATCAAGTGCCATATTGAATTCTGATTCCGATAATGGAGGGCTATTCTTTCTGGAAAAATAATAACGTTCAAAACGATCCGTTTTTTTGTTATATTGATTAATTCCGTGCATTGTCAAGATCCAGATCCTACCCAAATCATCTTCGTCTACTTTAAGAATGACCTGATTACTAAGGCTATTTTCTTTATTAATTTCGGGTCTGAAAATTTTGAAATTAGTCCCGTCATATCGGTTTAACCCATCCCAAGTCCCAACCCAAAGTAAATTTTCAGAATCTTGAAAAATAGTATTCACAGAGCTATTGGAAAGTCCCTTAGTATTATCAAGTTGCTCTAGAGAATATTTTAAATCACCTCTCCTAGAAGAATCTAGTAAGGACAAATTGATAGTGTCAGTTTTTGATCTTGCTATTAATGGACTAACTTTTTTTGAATCGTCCAAAGATGCTGATTCCTCTTTCTTGTTACAGGCAATAAATCCCATAAAAATAAAACCAACAACTATCTTTCTTATTTTCAATTTGGCAAATCTTTTTTTTAATTTATAATGATAATATTTACTTTAGAATAAAAAGATTTTTTTTGAATATGAGTAGCACAAATATTCAAAAGGGAATATGCTTAAAAACATATATCTAAAATAAAACATACCGAAATCGATATAACTAGGTGTCCAAATGTACACAAAAAAGAAGAAATAGAATAAGATAAACGCTAAAACACATACTATTTAGAAGGGAAACTTTGGATATCCTATTATTAATCTCAGTTTAATCAATTCATCCAAAAGCCTTATGAGTATAATTAATGACAAAAATTTAAATAATATTAAAATGAAGTGAAATTCAAAATTGAAGGTGAAGATGAAAACACAAAAAAATAATAGATTATTTAAGAGGAAAAGATTTTGAAGATGTTCGATTGAGTGGGAATCTAATAAAGGAATGGTGAGGTACTTTCGTAGGCATATTAATATTAAAAAAATAAGAGAACTGAAAAACTTAACACGTGATTTTGTTGCTGCAGAATTAGAAATGAGTACTAGTGGCTATGGAAAAATTGAACGAGGTGAAATTGATTTAACAATTTCGAGAGTTGTTCAAATTGCAGAAGTTTTATCGGTCTCTGTTTTCGATATACTATTTTTTGACGCGGAAATTTTTTTCATAAAAGATAATATTCCAATTGAAGTTAATATTAGCAAGAATTATGTTGAAAGAAAGAAATATACTATCCCGAACATCCGAATAAAATGCTAAAAAAACAGAATTAATTATTTTGACTGCCTTTCTAAATCGGCCACATGTGTATTTTTATATTAAAGCCACTACTTTTTAATCCTCTAAAAAGAGTTTGAACCTGCCACTTTATTTATAATAAACCATTGTTTGTTCGGGTTTATTGAATGAAACAATAATTAAAAACTCCATTTTTCCGTTTCGGTCAATGGTTTTACTCCCTGAAAGATAGCGTTTTCGGATAATGATAAAAATTGCCTGTTTTCAAATTATTGAACAACCAAAAAGCCTTAATCTCTTCCTGTTTTTGGTACGAATAAATTTTGAAATTATTTCTGATTCTGATGTAATACCAAATGTTGTTTTGGTTTAAAAACGCTAACCATTTTCCCCCGACAAACTCTCTATCAGCCAAAAGACAATCTACACTTTCCTTGCCGAACCAATTAGCTAATTCATAAAAACTACATATATTGTAAGTCTGCCATATCATTTCGCAAGAATTGCGCATTCCTGACGTAGCATTATTTCATGATCTGTTTTCTTATAATTTGTTCTGAGGTTATATTTCATGTCTTCGAGTTTTATGCTAATATTTTATTTTTTTTATAAATAATAGCACTAGTGTCCACTTAAAATAAGTTGAAAACCAGCTGGTTAGTATTATGTTCATTGACATTATTGTAATCTGATTTC